>CAJLFL010000001.1 GCA_905205855.1 uncultured Eubacteriales bacterium
ATCTGGAATTGCTCCCATTTGCAAAGGAGTGTAATGTAAAAATTGCAGCTGAAAATATGTGGAACTGGGATAGGGAGAAAGATGAAGCAGCTTCGGCGGCTTGTTCCTCACCGGAAAGCTTTAATGCTCATCTTGACGCGGTAAATGATGAATATTTTTGCGCATGCCTTGATATTGGCCATGCCGAGATGAGGGGACTTGGTACATCTGCCGAGGAGATGATACGCGCGCTTGGCGGCAGACTCGGAGCCCTGCACATTCATGATAATGACCGGTGGTATGATTCGCATCAGATTCCTTTTTCAATGGATATTGATTTCAATAAGGTAGTATCTACGCTTAAAGCTGTTGGGTATAATGGATACTTCACACTTGAGGCAGATCAGTATCTTAATAATTATACTGAGGATAACATATATGACGGTATAAAAAATCTTGCAGCCTCAGCGAGGCGTCTTGCGGATATGTACGAAGTATTATAAAAAAGGCAGCCGTAAGGCTGTCTTTTTTATAATATTCTTCCGTCTGTGCTTATGGTGATTACTTGCCACGGAATAAATTTTCCGCTGTTTTGCAACGCTGTTTTTGCAGCATATTCAAGACCGCCGCAGCAAGGAACCTCCATTCTGACTATAGTAACGCTTTGAATGTCATTGATGCTTATTATTTCAGTCAGCTTGTCGCTGTAATCGGTCTCATCAAGTTTTGGGCATCCGATAATGGTTATTTTATCTCTCATAAACTCATCATGCATATTTGCGTACGCATAAGCGGTGCAGTCTGCCGCTATAAGAAGCTTTGCATTATTAAAATATGGTGCGTTTACCGGTACAAGCTTAATTTGACACGGCCATTGACCAAGCTGTGAAACAGATTTAAATTCGTTGAGATGTTGTTCCGGTTCGACCCTGTGTTCTCTGTTGAATTTCATAAGCCGGTGTCCCGGACATCCGCCGTGATGCTGTGATTTTTCGGAATTAAGCTTCTTTTTATTTTCAACAACAGCCTGCTCGTTGTACTCGGCTGCTTCTCTTTCTGTAAAAGAAATGGCGTTTACCGGACAGGCGGGCAAGCAGTCACCAAGACCGTCGCAATAATCATCACGCAAAAGCTTAGCTTTTCCGTTTGACATTCCTATTGCACCTTCATGGCATGCCTCGACGCACGAGCCGCAGCCGTTACACTTTTCCTCATCAATATGAATAATTTTACGAATCATTTTTATACCACCTTTCTTCTGTGGATATTTTAGTATATATCCGAACAGAATTCGGTTGTTATAACAACAAAACTAAATTTTTTTTATTTCTGCTCTTACTCTTCCGTCGTTTATTTCCAAAACGGCATAACTGCGAAAGCAGCTTCCGGGATTGAGAATAAGCATATCCTCGGTTTCTTCAAGGTAACTGGTATGTGTGTGTCCAAATATGCAAATATCGGCATTTGCCTCTTTGGCTGCAAGGATAAGTCTGTTAAGTGACAGTTTTACGCCGAACAAATGTCCGTGCGTCAAAAAAATGCGCTTGCCGTCAAAGCTGAATATACGCTTATCAGGTACATCATGGACAAAATAATCATTGTTGCCAATAACATATGCACATGGTATATTGCTCCATGCTGCCATAATATCATCAACATCCTGCTGAACATCTCCGGCGTGTATTATAAGGTCAATGTCAGACTCGTTTTCCATAGCGCGTGCAATTCCGCCAAAGTATCGGTGCGAATCACTTAATACCAGAGCCTTCATTTTATCTCCTCTTTTCCTTTCGGGATTATTCCCTTTTGGATAGTATAACATAATTTCAAAAAATTGTCACTATTTTTATTTTTTTGCATAAATTATAATTAGGCAGAATTTCTTTTGCCCGGAAAGGCAGGTAATATATATGACTCTTGATGACTTGATTAAAAATATGAATCCGCAGATGCTTTCCAATGCGATTTCACAAATGGGAAATATGCTGTCGCCGGAACAGATGCGAAAGGTTCAGCAAACAATTCAAAACACGGATAAAGGGGAGCTTAATCAAAAGCTGAATCATCTCAGCACGGCTGATTTGCAAAAGGAATTAAGACAAAATCCGGCTTTGGCAAAACAGCTTGCAAACAATCCTGAGCTTATGCAGAAAATAAATCAAATATTTAATAAGAAATAACCGGCATTGACAGGAGGGATAGGCATGGAAAATGAAGGCATGGATTTGTCCGGTGCGGTGGATATGCTGAAAGAGATGCTGTCCGGTGATGAGGGCAAGCAGCAGCTGCAAAATATCATGAATATGTTTAGCGGGGCAGTGCCGGAGGGCGGCGAACCCGGTTCTGCAACCGGGGGAATTGATGCTGATAATATTGAAATGCTTATGCGGCTTCAGCAAGCTATGTCAATCGCAAACAGCCGTAAAAACAGCAGTCAGTCAAGGCTGCTGACAGCACTGAAACCGTTTTTAAAGCCCTCCAGACAGGAAAAGGTCGATAACGCCGTGCGAATGCTTAGTCTGAGCGGTGTTATAGAGGCAATGCGAGAGGTAAAAGGTGATTAGGTATGTATCGGCGCTATGCTCCAAAGCAGGTCAATACAAAAACTCAAACAGAAACGCCGCGCAGAACTGAAACCAAAAACACGGACTGTCGGCAGCCGGGAAATAACGGTATACATAACAGCTGTCAGCCCTTGCCGAAAAGCAGCGGCAAGCAAAACTGCAGTCATAATCAGAAGCCTGCCGGTGCGGCAAAATCAAAGCAAGACAAAAAAACGTCCCGAAATCCGGTTTCGGGGCTTATTCCGCCTGCACTTTACAATCCGGAAACAAAAAAGGTTTTGGGGATGTTTTCGGCAGAAGATTTGCTGCTTGCGGCACTGATTATTATTCTGCTCGATAATGACGATAATGATGATCCTATGCTTATATATGCACTTATATACATATTGATTTCAGATTATGTTGATTTGCCGTTTTAGAAATAATAAACCGCAATGTAAATCGGTTCAGAACCTGATTTTGCATTGCGGTTTTAGTTTTTCGGCTTAATTTTTTACAAGACCATTATTCATATTTTGCCTTATCATTATCTCTGATTTCGCTGCGGCGGATTTTTCCGCTGAAAGTCTTGGGCAGCTCGGTCACATACTCGATAATTCTCGGATATTTATATGGCGCGGTATTTTTCTTGACATATGTCTGCAGCTCTTTTGTAAGTTCATCGGTGCCTTCATAGCCGCTGCTTAATACAATAGTTGCCTTTACCACAAAACCGCGGATTTTATCCGGAACGCCCGTTACGGCAACCTCCATTACAGCCGGATGCTCCAGCAGTACGCTTTCAATCTCAAACGGGCCTATACGATAGCCGGAGGATTTGATGACGTCATCATTTCTGCCGACATATCTGAACATACCTTTTTCATCCCTGTATGCAGTGTCACCGGTGTGATAAAAACCGCCGTGCATTGCTTTTTTTGTTTCCTCAATGCTAAGGTTATATCCGTCCATCAAACCGCATGACTTTCTGTCCGCACTGAGAACTCTTATACAGATTTCACCGGTTGTACCGCGCTGACAGGATTGGTCGTTCTCGTCAAGGATATGCACATCAAAGCCGGGAACGGGAAAACCGATTGCCCCAGGAACAGGCTCTGTCCAGGGTTTAATCGTTGCTATACATACGGTTGTTTCCGTCTGACCGAAGCCCTCGTATATTTTAAGTCCGGTTGCGTCATACCATTTATTGAATATTTCCGGATTGAGTGCTTCGCCTGCAGTACAGCAATGCGTCAGTGACGAAAGGTCATATTTTGTTACATCCTCCTGCAGAAGAAGTCTGTACATGGTCGGAGGTACGCAGAATGTTGTAATTTTATACTTTTCAAGCTTGCCTAAAATATCTGCTGCATCAAATTTTCTGAAATCATATACGAATACGGCAGATTCGCCGAACCACTGACCGTACAGCTTGCCCCAAAGGGATTTAAGCCATCCGGTGTCCGATATGGTAAGGTGCAGACCTCCGTCTATAACTCTGTGCCAGAAAACACCTGTCATAATATGTCCGAGCGGATACTTAAAGTTGTGTGAAATGATTTTCGGATAGCCGGTCGTGCCGGAGGAGAATGATATAAGCATGGTATCATCTGCCATCGGTGCGTTTTCGCCGGTCGGTCTTTGCCAATCGGAATTTGCCATATCATAGCCGGTTTCAAAATCAATCCAGTCCGGTCCTGCGTTTTTGTGACCGATCACAAATTTAAGTTCAACGGTTTTGTATTGATCGCCGCCTTCGTCAAAATATTCTGTTTCCTGTCCGTCACCGGTCATTACAACAGCCTTTATGTCAGCCGCATTACAGCGGTAAACATAGTCCTTTGCTTTAAGCATATTTGTTGCCTGAATTGCGATTGCGCCAATTTTGTGCAGTGCCAGGATGCAAACCCAAAAGAAATAGCTGCGCTTTAAAACCAATAAGACGCGGTCGCCCTTGCGGATTCCCATGTACTTAAAATAGTTTGCCGCTTTGTTGGAGCAAAGCATCATATCCTTGAATGTAAAGCGCTTTTCTTCACCGTCAGCCGATACCCAAAGCATAGCAAGCTTATCGGGCTTGGTTTTGCCAAGCTCGTCAACAACATCATATGCAAAGTTAAAGGTATCGTCATATGTTAATTTATAGTTTTTCTGGGCGTCCTCTAAAGAGAAAAAGTCATCTCTTTTGGCGCCGACGAATTTTTCATAGATTGTCATTTTGTTTCCCCTCCGCTGATTATTTGATTACTACGGCAATAAACTGAGCCTGTTCATCGCCCATAGCGACTTCGGCATGAGGTATACCCTAATCAAAGTATACGCTGTCACCCTCTGAAAGCTCATAGGATATGTCGCCTATGTAGAACTTCATTTTGCCTGACAAGAGGTAGTTAAACTCCTGACCGTCATGACATTTCATGACCGGTGCTTTACCATCGGGGGTAATGGTAACCAAAAACGGTTCTGCTTTTTTATTGCGGAAGGTGTATGCAAGGTGTTTATAATCATATTCGTGTGCGCGCTTTACCGAATATCCGTTGCCCTTTTTTACGGCGCAGCACATAGAAAGAGTAGGAGCGTTTCCGCTTATCAAATCAAGTACATCAACACCCAAAATGTCCGCCGCATTGTATATAAAGCTGAATGAAAAATCCATATCGCCTTTTTCATAAGAAATATAGGTTGCTTCATCTATATTAAGCTTTTCTGCCATCTCTGCGGTCGAAAGATCCATGTCCTCACGCAGAAAGGCAAGACGCATACCAATATCCTTTATTTGTTCATTCATGGGTTAGTCCTCCTTATATTCATATCCGGTTTTTATTGCTTTAAGGTTTGGCTCAAGCAGATGCTGCTTTCTTGCAGGAACAAGCTTTGCCATAGCCTTTTCGGCTGCCTCATAAGACAAAATGTCAGAGTGCTTCAGCATAAGACCTATCATTATCATGTTGGCAAGCCCGTTTAAATCCATATCTGAGGAAAGTTTGGTTGCCGGGATATAATAGGTGTTTATATCAGTGCGCTTAACTTTTTTGGAAATCAAAGAGCTGTCGGCAAAAATCATTCCGCCGGGCGTAACAGCGTCCTCGTATTTGTCAAGCGACGGGGCATTCATGGCGATAAGTATATCAGGTGCATCAACAATAGGCGAGCCTATCTGTGTATCGCCGAGGATAATGCTGCAGTTTGCTGTTCCGCCGCGCATTTCCGGCCCGTATGACGGAAGCCAGCTGACCTCCATATCGTTAAGCATACCGCCGTATGCAAGCAGCTTGCCGGCAAACAGTATTCCCTGTCCGCCAAAGCCGGCAATCAGAATTTGTTTATTCATTTTTATCACCGGTCCCCTCTGCTGTTTTATCCTTAAATACGCCAAGAGGATAATATGGTATCATTTCATTTTCAAGTCTGTCAAGCGCCCCTTGCGGAGTCATACCCCAGTTGGTCGGACAGGTGGAAAGCACTTCTACCAAAGAAAATCCCTTGCCCTCAATCTGATTTTGAAATGCCTTCTTTATTGCTGCTTTGGCGTTTCTTACATTTTTAACATTGTTTACGGCAACTCTTTCAAGATAAGCCGCACCGTCTACCTGCGACAGAAGTTCGCAGGCCTTTACGGGATAACCTACCAGATTTACATCTCTGCCGTATGGCGAGGTTTGAGTGACCTGTCCGGGCAGAGTGGTGGGCGCCATCTGACCGCCCGTCATACCGTAAATTGTGTTGTTTACAAAGATAATTGTAATATTTTCGCCTCTGGCTGCCGAATGTACGGTTTCTGCTGTACCGATTGCGGCAAGGTCGCCGTCACCCTGATATGTAAAAACGATTTTGTCTGCATCGGAGCGTTTTACTCCGGTTGCAACAGCCGGCGCTCTGCCGTGCGCTGCCTGAACCATATCAACATTAAAGTAATTGTATGCAAATACAGAGCATCCGACCGAGGCAACGCCTATTGTCCGTCCGCGCACGCCAAGTTCGTCAATAACCTCTGCAACCAAACGGTGAATAATTCCGTGGGTACAGCCCGGACAGTAATGCAGAACTGCATCGGTCAGCGCCTGTGGTTTTTCAAATACTTTCATTTGTCAGCACCTCCGATTTTTGCCGCTTCGGCAATTTTATCAAGAACATTTTCGGTTGTGGGAATCATGCCGCCTGTTCTGCTGCACAGCAATACCGGCTTTTTGCAGCGTGTACTGAGTTCAATGTCCTCCAGCATCTGTCCCATATTAAGTTCAACGGAGATAAAGGCATTTACCTTATCTGCAGCTTTGTTTAAAACGTCCTTCGGGAACGGCCAAAGTGTAAGCGGACGTATCATTCCGACCTTTATGCCGTTTTCACGTGCTTTATCTATGGCGTTCTGCGAAACTCTTGCCGCTATACCGAATGCAACTATACAGATTTCGGCATCCTCCATACGATATTCGTCGTACATAACCTCGTTTTCCTCAACAACCTTATAGCGTTTAAAGCGTTCAATATTGAATACTTCAAGCTCATCCGGCTTCAGGAAAAGGGAGTTTACGATATTAGGCTCTCTTTTGCAGTCCGTTCCGGTCAGCGCCCAGGGCTTATCGTACTTGTTTACGCCGCTTTCGTCAAGGTAAACAGGCTCCATCATCTGTCCCATTGTGCCGTCTGCCAAAAGCATGACCGGCATTCTGTATTTGTCTGCGAGGTCAAAGCCTTTTTTGGTTAAATCAACCATTTCCTGAACAGAGGAGGGGGCAAGCACTATCAGATGATAGTCACCGTGACCGCCGCCCTTGGTTGCCTGAAAATAATCCGACTGTGACGGCTGAATTCCGCCAAGTCCGGGACCGCCGCGCTGAACGTTTACGATAAGTGCGGGCAAATCACAGGCGGCAAGATAGGAAATACCCTCGCTTTTAAGTGATATTCCCGGACTTGAAGATGACGTCATAACGCGCTTGCCGGTAGAGGCAACGCCGATAACCATATTTATTGCCGCAATTTCGCTTTCCGCCTGCAGAAATACTCCGCCGTCTATTTTCGGCAGTCTTTTTGACATATACGCCGCAACCTCTGTCTGCGGTGTGATGGGATAACCGAAGTAATGCAGACATCCGGCTTTGATTGCCGCTTCTGCCATTGCTTCGTTGCCCTTCATTAAAACTTTCTCGCTCATTGTATCAATCCTCCCTTTTTATACTATCTTTCAACGGTTATAACGCAGTCGGGACACATGGTTGCACAAAAGGCACAGCCGATACATGCTGCCATATCCGTTACACCGGCAGGATGATAACCCTTTGGATTAAGCTCGTCTTTCAAAGCTACTATTTTTTTTGGACAGGCGCCTACGCAAAGACCGCAGCCTTTGCACAGACTCTCGTTAAAGCTTACTTTTGCCATTTTTACCTCCGTTCTGCCATCAGCTTTTTTGCCATGCCTGTCTGACATAGATTCTGATGGGCATAAGATTTTCAATCTTGTCTTTCAATTCCGGTTCAAGGTCGTGCCGCAGTGTTGTCATTTTAAGTTCAAGTCCCGACAGCCGTGCCACCTCTTTGGCATAGCTGACTGAGTCCGAAACATCCGCGGCAGAGGTTTCATCGCCTAAGTTTGAATTATTTATAATTCCTGTAAATCTAAGCTCGGTCGAAGCCTGGATTTCATTCATTATTTCTATTGCTTCGTTCGGATGCTTGGTCAGATAACGATATTTGTTGATTACAAAAAACATATCGTAGTCGCCTTGCTTTATAATGTCGGGCGAATATCTCCCTAAAGCCAAAGCGCCGCGGTCATCCCCGCCGACATCAATTATCGCATGGACAGAATCGTCATGTATGACGGAATATGCCTCCGCAGGAAGCGCCGGCGTATCAACATTGGTGTCGGCGTAGGGCGAGGCAATAAGCCTTACCCCGCTTTCCGACAATAGCTTTGCAGCGTCTTTGGTTCTGAAATACGGATTAACTATATCCAAATCGGCAATGGCTGTTTTGATGCCGCTTGCCGCCGCATTTATGGCATAGTTTATTGCAATATTCGTTTTTCCGCTGCCGTAGTGACCGGCAAATACGGTTATACGTTTTAGATTTCCATTGTCCATCCGTACGAATCCTCTATCTTTCCCCATTGAATACCGGTAAGCTTTTCATACAGCGCATGAGTAACATCGCCGATTTCATTATTGTTTATTGTATAGGTTTTGCCGTCATAATACAGCTGTCCTATCGGAGATACAACAGCAGCTGTTCCGCAGCCCCAGGCTTCCTCCAGTGTTCCGTTTTCCATAGCCTCTATAAGTTCGTCAACAGACAGCAGACGCTCGGATACCTTAAAGCCTGCGTTCTTCAATACTTCAATGCAGGATTTTCTTGTGATTCCGGGGAGAATGGAGCCGGTAAGCGCCGGTGTAATGATTTCGTTGTTTATCTTAAACATAACGTTCATAGCGCCTACTTCTTCGATATATTTACGCTCAACACCGTCAAGCCACAAAACCTGTGTATAGCCTTTCTTTTCTGCGTTCTCGCCGGCACGGTTTGCCGCTGCATAGTTACCGCCGCATTTTGCAAAGCCTGTGCCGCCGCGTACCGCACGTACGTCATCATGCTCTATCATAATCTTGACGGGATTGATTCCCTCTGGATAATAGCTGCCGCTCGGAGAAGTTATAATAACAAAGGTTGCGTGGTTTATGGAATGTACGCCGAGGCTTTCGTCATTTCCGAAAAGGAACGGACGGATATAAAGAGATTCGCCCTCCTCTGACGGAACCCATGCCTGATCAAGTCTGACAAGTTCTGTTATTGCCTGAAGCATATCCTGTTCCGGCATCTGCGGCAAACGCAGACGCTCTGCTGAATTGTTCATGCGCTTTACATTTTCAAGCGGTCTGAAAAGCTGAACCTTGCCGTCTGCGCGTCTGTATGCCTTAAGTCCTTCAAAAATTTCTGCGCCGTAATGGAACACTGTTGCGGCAGGGTGCAGGGTAAGGTTGCCGAAGGGTACTATTCTGGCGTCATGCCATCCCTCATCTCTTGAATAATCCGCCATAAACATGTGGTCGGAAAAAATCTTTCCGAAGCCGAGATTTTTTGTAGGTATTTCTCTTGGTGATGTAGTTTTGGTAATTTTGATTTCCATGATATATCATCCTTTCTTATAATAAAAACGTGGTTAATAAAACAAAAACGGTTTTGCTCCGGAAAGCAAAACCGCTGTTATCTTAATAGTAAAACCTCTACATAACATAACTTTGAGCTTTGCTTTCGTGCGGTATGCAAATTGCAATCAGTATTACGGAAATAATACTGATGATGGTAATGACGCTAATGACACATATGGCACGAAGGACAAAAACAAGCGTCAAAAAAACAGATACCGCCATAACGGTATCTGTGAAAGCTGCATTATCGGATTCAAAAAAAGAGCGGAACATACTGTTGGCACGGCAATATAAAGACGCAAAAGCATCCCTGAATGAATTATTCAGCTTTTTATCATTGCCGAAGAACATTTTACTCAGCTCCTTTCAAATCTTCCCGATTATATTATCACATTTAAAGATTTAAGTCAAGAGTATGCGTAAAGTTTTATACAAATAAGCTAAAAATTTATAAATACGACTGTTTATTTATATAGAATCTACAATTAAAAAGGCGAAAATTTAAAAATACGGTCGTAAAAGTTGAAATTTTATAAACTTTGTGGTATACTGTTTCAGTATTACTTCCAAAGCTTAGCCGAAATTATGCTTTTTTCGGCTGCGTTTCGGGAAAACACAAAGTTAGAGGTGAATACCAATGAAACGAATTTTTGCAGCTGTCCTGACGGCAGTGCTTAGTATTCAGGCGCTTGCGGGTTTTGCCTATGATCCCAGCTTTTGGGCGGCAGACGCGGTAAACAGCGCAGTAAGGCTCAGCCTTATATCGGAGGAATACTCCACAAAATCATTTCAGGATGCAATCTCCAGAGGTGACTTTATCAATGTGGCGGTAAACCTTTATGCAACCATAACGGCAGAGAATGTTTCAACCCACGCCAACAATCCGTTTACGGATACCTCAGATCCGTTCCCCAATATGGCATATTATGCAGGTTTGGTCAGCGGCGACGGAGAGGGACATTTTTATCCGCAGGGAACTCTCACAAGACAGGAGTTATGCAAAATTATGACAAGCCTGCTTGATTCTGCAGGTATACTCGGGCCGTACTTCCCGTCGGAAAATGTTTTCGGTGATATTGTGGATTCCGGCGATATAGCTTCATGGGCACAGAATCATGTTGCATTTATGCTTGATAACAATCTTATGGCAGGCGATGAGGATGGTCGCTTCCGTCCAAATGATGCCGTTACAAGAGAAGAAGCGGCAATTATTGCATATCGCTGCTTTATACGCTACGGCAGGGACTGGAACGGCAGTATCCGAACAGCCCTGCGCCAGACCAAGGATGCGGGCGGCAGAACAATTCAGACGCTTGTAAAGACAATAACGCTTGACAGCGGAGCAACTGTAGCGCTCAGAAATGCCGATAATCCAAATGCTCCGGATGTTGCTATGTCAGGAGTCTCCGGCGGCAGCGATGGAACAGCACCGAGCGGAACACCTTTGCAGGCGGCGGATGAAAAGGGACTTTACAGACTTAAAACATATTCTGAAACCCTGGCGTCCGGCGAGGCGGCTGAAAAGGAAAACAGAATTTTCGGCGGCAACAGCAAGTATACCTCGGCAGACGAGGCAAATGCGCATATGAGCGACGTTACCGTAAAGGTGTGGAAGCTTGACGGTGACGGAAAACCATATTCTTCAACACTGAGCTTTAAGATAAATTCTGTCTTGAAGGATGACGTAATTGCGATATTTGACGAGATATATAACTCGCCGGTAAAAGCACCGATCAAAGACGTTACTGCATACGGCTGGAGAAACGCTATGTCAAGCGGAAACTATTCCGACCATAACTACGGAACTGCAATCGACCTTAACTATAACGAAAACTATTGCGTATACGCAAGCGGAACGGTTGTCGGCAGCTTTTATGATCCGGCAAATTCTGTGTATTCCGTTGCTCAGGATGGAATTGTGGTTCAGACATTTGCCAAGTACGGCTGGCTCTGGGGCGGAAATGCGTGGGTAAGCGGAACGGTGGATTATATGCACTTTAGTTATTTAGGAAAATAAGCGAACATAAAAATCTTAATACACAAAACGAGCCTGACGGTGCATTTTGCATCTCAGGCTCGTTTTTAAATTATGGAATTTTTCAACAGTCTAACAGTTCATTATATACTTCATCAAACAATTCCGGCGAAAAATCCGCTGTAAAATCATCAGTTATGCATTTGCCGGTCAACTCCTCCGCGCGGCTGCGGCTGAGAGATGATAAAAGCTCAAAATCCTCAATTCCGGCGCGCTGCATCTCAAGACGTACGCTGCCGAGAGGTTCTCCGTTATAGGGGTATACGATATTTGTGTCGCCCGGCGGAAGATATTGCTCCAGACTGTCGTCAAATATTTTAAAAGGAATTGATGGCTCTGTGTAGGAATCCTGTACGTCTGCCTGAAAGCAGAAGCCCCAGTGCAGATAAGCCGATACGTTAAGCTTAAAGCACAGCCAGTGTATATAACGCACTGAAAGCAGTGGCATATCCAAAAATCTGTTCAGATACGGCGCAGACGGCCAGCAGCAGGTGTATAACCAAAGACGGCGTTTGTCGGAATCGGAAATCATTTTGTCAAATTCATCACGGTGCAGCTGATAAAAACGCGTTGTCGGTATAACTATATCCGGGTTTGAATCCAGGTCTGTTGTCAGTACCGCATCTATGGTCGGTACGTCCGGCATTATCTCTTTTACAAGCTTTCCGAGTTTTTTGTATATGTGAATGTTTTTATTCCGCGGCTCGTCAAATATATGCTGTACTGTTATTCCGTCAAGTTCTGAGGCTTTTAAAAAGGTATACCATTGTTCGATAAAGCCTTCCAGAAATGCAAGGCAGCGGTCAGAGCCGAAGCTGCTTTCGTCCGCATTCGGATACATATTCAAATATATTGTTTTAAGATTGGGGCCCTCAATATATTTGCAGCCCTGCTCCATACAAAGGCTTATATATTTTTTTGCACGTTCAAAACAAAATTCCGGGTTATCTGCCGTGCCTTTATAATAAAAGAATGAAGCGTTAAGATTGACATGTGTTTGGTGTGCTTCACAGGCAAGGCGGTTCAGTTTTTTTAATACCTCCCAATGCTTTGGCGAAAACGGCGTATATCCGTAATGAACAGGATTCGGCTCAATCCAGTTTATCATTTTAAATTGCTTATTATCGGGGACAACGGCTTTGGAAATTGTAATTCTGACAGGAACGAAAATATCGGCGCTTTCACTGCTGAATTTCACACAGCCGCTGTAACTGCCCGGCGGTGTTTCTTTTGAAATATGCCATTTTAAGTATAGAGGAGTTTTTTCATTTTTACATATAAAATGCTCGCCGGCAGGCTTTAAAGCGTCGTAGACAATAAACGGCGCTTTTTTTGTATAGTATTTTTCCATATCCTCGGCAGAGGTTCTCTCTGTATCAAGTTCCTCCAGAAAGCATGAGTTTTTATTTACTGTTACCGGCAGAATTTCAAATAATTCCGGAGCGGATAGCTCTGTGCTTTCAAAACTCCATGTTATGACCGAGCTTGGCAGAGCATACAGAAACATCTGGCAGCAGGCACAGGAATTGCGTGCCGTGCTGATGTTTATTTCATGTTTCCCGTTTGAGGTATCGGGAAACATCCATATATAAGACGGGAAGATTTCAAAGTCCATAATGTGTTCTCTCCTTTAAATAATATAAGCCATTTAGGTATAAGACCTGAACTGTGTGGGGGAACAAATCTTATTCAGCAGTGCATAAGCTGCACCGGGGTTGGATAAATATAGGGGGACCTAAATGGCTGTATAAATTATAAAATGCTGTTGCTGTAAATTCAATGGATTAAATCATAGATAAGCTTACAATCGGCGGTATTACGGTAAAAAGTATCAAATTGTAAATCAATGTATGAAGCGGTCTATAGCAATTTTGCTCCCTGATGTGATAGACTTTAAATAAATAAAACAAAAGGAGATCGAGATGAACAGACTTAACATTTATCCCGTGGCGGAGGCCGAGCCTAAGTCAGCACATTACAGAGTGCTGGTAAACGGCAGGGAATCAGGTGTGTATACTTCGTATCGCTTTGATCCGGGAAACTATCAAAAAAGAATTGCAGGCAGACCGGTATCGGATGTTTCGTTTACGGCTTTTGATTTCGAGGGCGAGGTGACAATAGAGATTTATTTGGAAACCGAGCCGACAGAACAGGTTGCGGTAAGACCGCTTAAACTCGGAATCAATCCGATAACGGACGGAAAAAAGATTTCATTTAAGATTGATAAGCCTGCCAATTTTTCTGTCGAGCCTTACGGAACATTCTGTCCGCTGCATATATTTGCAAATCCGATGGAAAGCGAAGTGCCGGATAAAAATGATCCGAAAGTACATTACTTTCCGGCAGGCGTGCATGAAATTGATCCGATAAGGCTGAAGGATGGCGAAACGGTTTATCTTGAAGGCGGAGCTTTTGTATACGCAAAGCCTCAGCCGCCGGAAAAAACAGAACCATTTGGTTTGGTAAACGCATTTGACATGAAGTGGATTGAGTGTACGCTCAATGCTGAAAAGGTCAAAAATGTAAGGGTTTGCGGCAGAGGAGTTCTGTGCGGAAGAAAAACTCTTGATAATCTGCAAAGACACCGCTTGCTTGTGATTTCAGAGAGCACAGATGTATCGGCGGAGGGAATTATATTCCGCGAGGGAACCTCGTGGTCGGTACAGACGCATTGCGCAGAAAACGTACATATAGATAACGTCAAGGTTTTAGGACATTTCTGTAACAATGACGGAATTGACATCTGCGATTCGGCAGATGTATTGGTTGAAAACTCGTTTGCACATAATGCTGACGATTCGTTCCTTGTAAAAGGCTTTGAGCCGGTAAAGAATGTCGTATTCAGCAACTGCACAGCGTGGAATGACGTATCAACATCATTCGGAGCGGTATGTGAGATGGCGGCAGATACCGAAAATGTTGTGTTTAAGGATTGTACTGTTACACATTCGACATTTCATTTATGGGATCATGATTCCGGCGGCGTAATAGGAATATGGAATGCATACGGCGGAAATGTAGAAAACTTTTTGTTTGAAAATATAGTCCTTGAGGACTGCTGTGCAGACAAAGAGCCGATAAAGGTAAGTGTGACATGGCGTGATGAGGGACGCATCAGCAATGTGCATTTCAAAAATATACAGGTATTAAAGAGTGAAGATGAAAGAATAGCCGTATACGGCGATGTGCCGCAAGCGGTGGATAATATAACCCTGGAAAATATAATTATAAACGGCAAAAAGGTGGAGAGCATCAATGATAAAAGAATTGTAAACCGCTGCAATGCCGAAATAAAAATAAAATAAAAAGGAGAGAGGACAATGAAGAAAAGAACCGCAAAGTGTTTAAGTATGCTGCTTGCTGTATGTATGGCATTGCCGCTTGCTGCGTGTTCAAAACAGACCGAAAAGGAAATGGTGCAGAATGCAAATAAAGATCCTTTCGGCAAATACGAATCACCGGTAAAGCTGACAGCTGTTATAGGCTATGGCGAACCGACAGACAAAAAGGTGCCGAAAAGCACAACGCCGGAGAACCAGGCATTTAACAGACTGCTTAAAGATGAACTTAATATTGATATTGAGTATCTTTGGACTGTTCCGGAGGCACAGTACGATCAAAAGTTTTCGACTGCAATAGCGTCAAATGCTCTGCCGGACATATTGGCGCTGAATCAGGCGGATTATGAATTGCTGAAGGCAAACGATATGCTTGCTGATTTAAGCGATGCGTATACATATGCAAGCGATAAGCTGAAAAGCATGGCAGAGCGCGATCCGTCAGTGCTTCAAAGTGTAACGGAGGATGGAAAGCTTTATGCTATACCGCGATACGGCGATGTCCGTACAGGAACACCGCTGCTTTGGATAAGAGCGGACTGGCTGAAGAAGCTTAATCTTAAAGAGCCAGAAACATGGGCAGACGCGGTTGAAATCGCAAGGGCTTTTGTAGAAAAGGACCCCGACGGAAACGGTAAAAATGATACTTACGGATTTGGATTGACAGCAAAAAGCCTGAATCCGTGGGGCTATGGCATAAAACCGATATTCACTCCGTACGGCGCATATGTTGATCAGTGGATTGACGACGGAAAAGGAAACCTGGTATCGGGAAATGTTCAGCCTGAGATGAAGACAGCGCTTGAAAACCTTGCAAAGCTTTATAAAGAAGGACTTTTTGATAAGGAAATATTCACTAAGGACGAGGATAAGGTAGCATCTGATATAGCAAGCGGAAAAATCGGTATAGCGGTATCCGAATGGTGGTTCGGTGAGGTTGCCGTAAACGATTCGTGCACAGCTGATCCGAATGCAAAATGGATTTGCATGGAAATTCCGCCGATGGAAAAGGGCACAAAGCCAAAGCTGTGCCTTAATAAGCAGAATGTTGTTACATACTATGCGGTAAATAAAAACTGCAAAAACCCTGAGGCGATGATAAAATCAATGAATGTGTTTGTTGAGGCAAGCGGAAAGTATAAGGACGTTCTGACCTCAGAAAACGGACACTTCTGGAGTTGGGCGCCGACAATATATCTTGATCCGTATGAAATTACAGAAACATACGAGGAATTTAATCAGGCGCTTGACAGCGGCAGCAATACCGTAGAGAACAGCGAAAATGATGAAAGAATCAACGATATGCTGAAGAACTATCCGGATTATCTTAACTTTAAAAAAGGAACGGAAAAGTGGGACAGCACAAAATTCTTCGGTACGATTCTTGCAAGAGGCGACAAAGAAGGCGGTTGGGGAACAACGCTTAAAGCAGTAGACAATGCGGACGTAATTTATAATGAATTCTACGGTGCGCCGACAGCTACCATGCAGGACAGCGGAGCAACCCTTGATAAGCTGACAGAGGAAACCTTTATAAAAATTATAGCCGGCGAAAAGGGTATAGACGCCTTTGATGAATATGTAAAGACGTGGAACAGTCTCGGCGGCGAGAAGATAACCAAAGAGGTAAATGAATGGTACAAAAATAAATAACGGCAGGGCGGTGAAATAATGCAAAACAGTAATGACATAACGACAAAAAAGCGGCCGCGCCGGCGTATGGGCAATGACGAAAGGATTTTTCATCTTATGGTTTTGCCCGGACTGATAATCTGCCTTATATTTGCATACGGTCCTATGGCGGGACTTGTAATGGCTTTCCAGAACTTTAATCCGTTTAAGGGTTTTACGGGTTCAGCCTTTGTGGGACTTGATAATTTTAAATACCTGTTTTCCATGCCGGATTTTGCATCGGCGTTTAAGAACACTGTTATAATTGCAACATCAAAGGCGGCTTTGTTTCTGATTATTCCGCTTATACTTGCACTTATGATAAACGAGCTTAGATGCACAAGGTATTTAAAGGCGGTTCAGACAAGTATGTTTCTGCCGTACTTCCTGTCGTGGGCAATCCTCGGCGGAATCGTGGTTGAGATATTCTCATACGACGGAATAGTAAATACAATAATGGCAAATATGGGTTTGGAGCGTATATCGTTTATGGGCAGCAATAAATACGCCAGAACAATTATTATATGGAGTGATGTCTGGAAGAATATGGGATATAACATGATAGTATTTTTTGCGGCGATAACGGGCGTTGATACAAGCCTTTACGAAGCGGCTGAAATTGACGGCGCAGGAAAACTGAAACAGATGTGGCACGTAACACTGCCGGGAATAGCACCTATTGTATTTCTTATGGTAGTTTTAAGCTTTGGCAGTCTGCTTAACGCAAACTTTGATCAGATATTGATTATGTATAATCCGCTGGTTTATGAAACGACCGATGTTTTGGATACGCTGGTTTACAGAATAGGTATATTCAATAAGCAGTACGGAGTTTCAACCGCAATGGGATTGTTTAAGTCAATAATATCATTTGCACTGGTTGCAGGTTCAAACTACATAGCCTACAAAGCGGTTGACTACAGAATATTTTAAAGGAGGGACAAATTATGAAAATAAAAAGAAGACTTTCAGAACGGGTTTTCAATGTATTCAACATAGTATTTCTGTTTTGTCTGACGGTAATTTGTCTGCTGCCTTTTATACATCTGCTCAGCGTATCGCTAAGCTCAAAATCGGCGGTAATAACAGGAACGGTTTGGTTTTGGCCTAAGAATTTTACATTTGAAGCATACAAATTTCTGTATGAAAAGCCTGAGTTTTTAAAGTCATTTGTTGTATCACTTAAAAGAGTGGCGCTCGGTACGGCGATAAATATGCTTTTTTTGATAATCACGGCATATCCTCTCAGCAAGGAAACAAGCCGTTTCAGAATGAGAAATGTATATTCATGGATATTTGTTGCAACTATGTTTTTCTCAGGCGGAATGATACCTACATATATGCTTGTAAAAGAACTTAATATGCTTGATACCATGTGGGCGCTGGTTCTGCCCGGAGCATTAAATGTATGGAATATGGTGCTTTTGATGAACTTTTTCAGACAGATTCCGCATGAGTTTGAGGAAGCCGGTCTTATAGACGGAGCCGGACAGATGAGAATACTGTTTTCGATATATCTCCCGGTTTCGCTTCCGGCGCTGGCAACAGTACTGCTCTTTACTATTATAGGTCACTGGAATGCATGGTTTGACGGAATTTTATATATAAACACTCCGTCAAAATACCCGCTGCAGACATACCTTGCAACAATTATTCAGGACGCAAATCTTACAAGTATGCGTCAGCTTACAGAGGAAAAGCTTCGGCAGATGCAGACTCTCAGCGATAAGTCAATCAGATTTGCTCAGATATTCCTGGGTGCGCTGCCTGTTATGGTAGTTTACCCGTTCCTGCAGCGGTATTTTGTAAAAGGAATAGTTGTCGGAAGCGTAAAGGGATAATATTACAGTGGAATTCGGAAGAATTATTTGATATAATGTGTAAAAAATGTCGAGTAATATCGAACAGCTATACATTATTCTAATGGGAGTGTGAAATGAAATGTTAAAATACAAAATTCTTTCCGGATTGCTTGCGGTATCTCTTGTATGTTCGCTTTCAGGCTGTAAAACAGGTAAAAATGACAGCCGCGAAAGATTTAATATCTCGGTCTATAACGGAGGCATGCAGCCGGTAGACGGCGAAACTCCGGTAAAAAGCCGGCTTGAAGAAAAAACAGGCGTGGATCTTACATACATATACAGCACATACGAAACCAGAAACACAAAGCTTGACGTAATGATTTCATCGGGCAAAACCCCTGATTTGTTTACATACGGCTACACCATAGGCGAAAAGTTTAACAGGCTTATTCAGCAAAATGTTGTCGCAGAGCTTACAACGTATATAGAGGACTATCCCAATATAAAAAAGAGGATGGAGGAATTTGAAACGGTTACGCGGTACGGCAAAAGCAAAAATTACTTTATTCCGGTAAAGTCCACCGACACAGAAGCAAATGTTGTGTGTGAACATGCGTGGTTTTACCGCAGTGATGTAGTTGAGGAACTTGGACTTAAACTGCCGACAAATGCCGATGAGCTTTACAGCTTTTTAAAAGCCTTAAAACAGTATCAGATTGATAACGGTCAGACCGGTGACAGTCCGCTGACGCTGCAGAGTCCGTTTTTCCTCTATTGTATATACAATCTTTTCGGAACAGACATAAAGGGTGTTGAGGAAATAAACGGTCAGATGCAGCCGACCGCCGTAGGGGATAAAATGAAGCAGGCAGTTTTGTATATAAGAAAGCTCTACAGCGAGGGTTTGCTCGACAGAGAGTTTATGCTTACACCGGACTGGGAATTTATGTTTAACAAGTTTTTGGACGGCAAGGCATTGGTCATATATACAAATTATAAGTATGATATTATGTCTGAGGCAAGCAGCGAGCGTTATCCGCAGCGCGATCCTCAGCAGACCATAGCATATATGCCGGTCATGTATAATAACAGAGGCTACAAGTCGGTCAGAGGCTTTTACAATTACTTCGGCGGTTTGTTCTTTAAAAAAGAGGACAGCGAGGAAAAAATGAGAAAAAAGCTTGAACTTGTGGATTATATGCTCAGCGATGAGGGAATGACGTTGCTAAGGTACGGCATAGAGGGTATACACTACGAAATCAAAGACGGTAAGCCGGTTTCCCTTCTCGGCAGAGATAAAAATGGCGTTGCCAAAACCCTTGCGGAGGTTGATCCCGGAGCGGGCATAAAAGAGCTTGTTATGTATGATGTGCTTTTCAGAGGATATAACAACCCGTGTGACAGTTATATAAACGAGATAAAAAACGAATACCTGAGATATGCAAAGGTTGACAACAATTTTATTTATACAGGTCCGCCGGAGCAGATGTCTGTGGACTCTACGGCGCTTGAAGAATTTGCGGAAAACAGTATGGTGACGCTTATCACAACCGAAAATGATTTTGATGCGGAGTGGGATAAGTATTGCAGAAAGTATATGGAAAAAGGCGGAGCACAGCTGGCTGAATATGCAGCGGAGGCGCCGCGGCAATGATTAAAAAATCAAGGAGGAAGGATTATGAAAAGGATATTATGTGCGGTTTTAAGCCTTGCGGTATTGACATGCAGTACAATAACGGGTACAGTGTTTGCCGCAAAGGAAACCGGGGATTTCAATGTTGGCTATGAAGCAACGGTCAATGTAACGGATGAGGGCGGCTTGCCTGTTGTTGCCGGACACGGCGGCGAAAATTTATGGCGTACGGACATTCAGTCAATAAACGATTATTTTGTTCATGACGAGCCGAATTTCTGGGGCTACAGCTATACTCTGCCGGAATCGGCGCTGCCTGTAAACGTGGATTTTGATTACGGCATGCAGCCGGCAGACATAGGTCAGATAACACTGGCAGAGAATCTAAGAAAGGATGACGTGCCCGACCGCGGAACGTATAATAAAATATATGTTCAGTATTACAACGGGACGGAGTGGGCGACAATTATCATGCCGTCCGATACAAACGGTGCGTACACTGTTGACGCTGACGGCGCGGTAAACCTTAACTGGGCTGCACCCAGCAGAACAGAGTCGCTGACAAGCCACAGACTCAGACTTATTGATCTTGATTTGGGAGGCAGATATGTTTCGGATAAAATCAGAATTAAAATAGTCGGACTTGGTGAACTTAACGGCGATTGCTGGGGTGAGTTCGGTATAGATGAGATACTGATGTACGGCAAGCGCGCTGATGAAACCGCAGCAGCGTCAAACGGAGATTCATTCCTCAATTATATAGGAGAAAAGGCTTATACAGAAGCAGAAAAGCTTGCAACAACAGAGGAGATTACGAAGGCTCTTGCAGTTGTGTCCAACATGGCTGACACAGCACGCAAGGATGAACTGACACAAAAGCTTAACAAGCTTGCAGCCAAGGCTTGGACAAACCTTGCTCTTAATGCGACAGCCTCCGCAGGAGAGAACGAGGGAGCAGCAGGAAAGCTGAACGACGGCGATGAAAAGGGCAGATGGGAAAACAACTGGAGTGCATCAAGCACAGAACTGGGTGATTCCTCATGGATAATGTATGACTACGGCAAGGAAGTAACAATAAACCGTATGGACTTTGGTTCAAGATTTGTTGCCAATGCGGTAACCGGTATTGAGGTTTACGGAATAAAAGGCAGCGAAGAAACAAAAATCGGTACATACAAATTAGTATTTAACCGCGTGCCGCAGGATAATCTTTATAATAAAGATACCCCGCTGAGCAAAGAGGCATATGACGCATTTGAGCGTTACGGTCAGCTGGATAACGGCGAAATTTATTATTCGGATTTTTCTTCGGTAATATTTGAATCATCATTTGTTTGCGATAAGGTCAAGGTTAAGCTTACAAGCAAGCTTGAAGCAAATCAGCCTGCTGCATTTACCGAGGTAAGAACATGGGGTACTGAGGGCGCAGCAGCAGAGTATAACTATACGGCGACAAACAAGGCGTTTATTCGTCCGGTAGCCCTGTACGATCAAAACGGTGAAAAGGTAGAGCCGACAAATGCCGGCGGAATACATAAGCTTTCGCTTGAGTATCTTAACGATTATGCAATCTATCCGGAAAACAGCTGGTACGAAACCGCTCTCCCGGCTGATAAACTTCCGTTCTTTATTGAATATGATTATGAGGGCGAAATGACTGAAATCAACAGCATTAAGCTCGGAGTAAATTCAAATTGTGCAAGCGGACTGGTTAAAAAGCTTTCCGTTCAGATGTTTGACGGAACGGATTGGGTTGACGTTCCTCTGGCTGCGGCGCAGCCGACAGGCGTGACCGCTTCGGGTATTGATGCTGAACTGGATTGGACAAATCCGTCAGAAGTAAACAGCAACAGCGACAAGAGCTTTATGTTTATGGAGGTAAAGTTTGCTGAACCTACAATCGGATATAAGCTGCGTGTGCTGATAAAGGACGGTTCAAGCGACGGCGGAATACTTCATGTAGAGGAACTTATGACCTACGGCTGGAATCCGAATATGGCGGATATAGAGAGCCGTGAGGAAAGCGCCGATATATTGAAGAAGTATAACGATTATACAATCGAAAGAGTTTTAAACAATCCTACAGAGAAAAATATTACTGCAGCAAGAGCTGTTGTTGCAAAGATGAACGACGCCGATAAGGCTGTTTATACAAAGGTTATTGACAGAAACGGAGAATGGGATAAGCTGAACGGCTTGTCAGGATCCTCCGGAATGGGCATCCGCGCCGACACGCTTACAGACGGCAAGATAAGACAAAACTATGGCTGGGACAGTAATGGTACGGAAATCAGTGACAGATCATGGGTACAGGTTGACTTTGCGGCAGCGTCAAGAGTAAAGACACTGAGAATAGCAGAAAACTACTTCCCATGTGCAGTAACAAAGGTAAACGTTTACGCTAAGGTAGGCTCAGAGTATATATTGCTTAAAGATAACGTAGCAACCAATTTTGCAAATGCGCCGGAGCTTTCATGGTACAAAAACGATATTCCGTTTGAGGTAGAGGGCAAACAGGCGTATACAGAAGCCGGACTTATGAGAGAGGACGGCGGAGATATGGCTAAAGGCTCATGGGTAGACATAGATTTGCCTGACGTAACCTGCAACGGTATCAGAATTCAGATACTCAGCGCTCAGCTTGACTGGGGCGGCTATGGCGTAGGCGAGATTGAGGTTATCGGAAAGACGGCAGAGGAGGGCAGCGTTATTGCTGCCGGACAGAAGCTTTGTCTGACGGACGGCACACAGACCTCGTCACTTGCGGATGCAAAGGCAAACGGAGGATATTTGACGGCAACAATAGGAAATCCGTCCGATAAGACAAAAACTGCTGTTATGCTGGTTGTTTATTATAAGAACGGCGATGTAGCTGCTATAGATTCAAAAACGGTTGAACTGAATTCAAAGTCGGTAAGCAAGGATCAGAATCTTGCGCTTGACTTTACAGGCGCAAAGGCTGAATGTGATTCGGTAAAGGCGTATATTTTAAGTGAGATTGCCTCCGAAACGGGAGCAAGAGGTACAAATACACAGCTTGAACTTCGATAGGAGGAGATTTTGTTGAGAAGAATTTGCATACTGCTGATTCTTGCCGTAATATCGGGCTTGGGACAGAGCGTTTCCGCCGCAGAGGCGGAAACCTTCAGCCTGACGCCGTATATTGACAAGATTTCGGTTGATGTGGAAAATCCGGATAAAGACCCCATGCTGATGGTGGACGGACATTTGGACAGCGAATGGAGAAACAAAAAGGGTTCGCGTTTGCCGCAGACAATAACTATGGAGTTCGGAGGCAGGATGGCAAAGGTTTCTCGCCTGACTATCAACTGCGTAAACGCTGCGGATGACGGAATAAAGAACGTTGATGTGGATTACCGTGATGAAAACGGTCAGTGGAAGGCTTTGAGAAGAAGCATATCCATGAACCTTAAAACGGATAAGGGCAGCGGATTGCTTGAGGCGACAAGTATGGACAGTAATCCGTCATTCGCCGGCGCTGTAAGAATCAGAATTAACGAGGCGCAGAATAAATCCGGTTCGTTTAATATTTCGGAAATAGGAATCTGGGGCACAGCAATAGAATACCCAAAGGGCAAGGCTGTTGCTCCGCAGATTGACGCAAAATGCGGAGAAATAGTTACCCTGCCGGAAACGGTGGAATGGGAGTCCGGCGGCGAAAAGCTGAAGGCTCCGGTAAGCTGGGAGCAAGGCTCGGTTCTGTGCCGCGAAGCCGGTATAACAGAGGTAGAGGGCAGCCTCGGCGGTGAGAGCGTTATTGCGAAAATCAATGTTTCGGATGAATCTGTTTTTACAAACCTTGCAGGTCATTGGAGCAGAACGACAGTCGAGGAACTTGCACTGCGTAATGTCTATAACGAAGATGATATGAGTATTGCCCCGGATAAGGCGGCGAATATATCCGATATTATGCGCTGGTTTTATAACGGACTCAGTATCTCGCATGAGTATCTGCCGGAAAGAGTAGGTCTGACAAAGACGCCATTGCTTGGCGATACGGATGATACCTTTGCAAATGAACTGTTTGCGCTGGGACTTATGCCGAATGATTTGAAGTATTCTGACGGCGGAACAATGACCAGAGAGCTTGCGGCGCAGCTTTGCAATAATGTAATCAGATATGAGGCGGATGAGCTTAAATCGGATGACGGGGATGAGGACATATCCGCGGCGCTTAACAGACTTGAAGAAAAGTCGGTTATATCCGATAAAGCGGACTTCAGAGGCGGCGACGAGGTAACAAATGCAGAAATCCTTGTAATGCTTGCCAGAACCGTTAAGGCTGCGGCGGATACAAAGGTTTACCCCGTGCCGGAGGATGATAATGTCAAGACAATGCCTGATTATACAGTTAAAGTAAACGGATTTGACGCAGGCGTATATCTTGCAAATGCTTTCCCCGGAAGCGGAGGCGTTCAGGAAAAAACAATACTTGGCAGACCGGCAACGGAAACGGGTATATCATACTTTGACTTTTTCGGCGCTGCCGAGGTTGAAATAACGGTTAATAATCCGGAGCTCGGCGATCCGTCGCAAACAGTAATAAGACCGCTGTCCGAGGGGATAAAGCCGGCGATAGAGGGCAACAAGATAAGGTTTACCTTATACCATCCATGCAATATAAGCGTAGAGCCGTGGGGAATCAGACGCCCCCTGCAGATATTTGCAAATCCGCTGGAGAAGAATAAACCGGATATAAATGCGGATAACGTAAGATATTACGGTCCGGGTGTGCATTATGTTGATCCTGTTGACCTTCAGGCAAATGATACGGTGTATATTGACGGCGGTGCGGTAGTTTATACCAGACCTCAGGAGGAATACACAGACGGAGGAACTTATTACGGATATCGTATTCAGTCATTACCGGCAACATTCTCGGCATACCGTGACAAAACAGGACCGGATAATAAGATAGAGAATATAACGATTCGCGGCAGAGGCATTCTTTCCGGAGCAAATACCCTCAATTATCTGCAAAGACATCAGCTTTTAAGAATTTTCGGAGTTAAGAATGCAAGGGTTGACGGTATTGTTCTGCATGAAAGCTCTGCATGGAATATGTTTGTTGCTCAGTGCGACGGTGTGTATATCAATAATATCAAGATGGTCGGCTTCTATGCCAACAATGACGGAATAGACTTCTGTGATTCCATAAACGGTGTGGTTGAAAACTGTTATGCACACAATGCAGACGACAGCTTTCTGATTAAATCGTGGGCAGAGGTTTATAACGTGCATTTCCGTAACTGTGTTGTATGGAATACGGTTTCAACGGCATTCGGTGCAGTATGTGAGGTTATTCAGCCGATAAGCGATGTAAGCTATAAGGATTGTACCGTTATACATTCCACAAATCCGCTGTGGACGGATATTGCCGGCGGAATTATGGGAATCTGGGATAACGGCGCTGCCGATATAGACGGAATGCTCTTTGAAAATATTGCAATAGAAGACGCGATTGCAGGAAAAGAACCTATAAAAATCAGTGTTTATACAAACCTTGACGAATCCAAAAAGGAACACGCTGAGGTTAAGAACATAGTATTTAAAAATATTACGATTGACAGCAGGGATGAATCTATTAAGCTGACTACTCCGTTTACTGACGGCATCAAGGATATTACATTTGAAAATGTAACAATTAACGGTAAAAAGCTGACTGAAATAGATGACAGATTCAGTATAAAAAATGCGGTGAATATTCATATAAAGCCATAGATCAGGAGGGATAGAAAATGAAAAAAGTTATAAGTTTTTGCCTAATTGCTTGTTTGCTTTTGACATCCTTGCTTTGCTTCGCGGCGGATGATTCCGTCAGCTGCAGCTTTGACGGAAACGAGCTTACTGTTTCTGCCGGTGCAGGTGCGTTTGAGAGCAATACAATGGTAGAACTGGTTGTAGTAAAGCCGGGTAAAACACTTGCCGATATAAGCGATGCAGCTGCGGTGGTTTTGACCGATTCGGCAAAAACGGGACGTTTGGGCAGCGTCAGCTTTAAAAAGAGCGTCAGCTTAAACGAAGAAGGCAAATATAAGGTATATCTTATACCGAGCGGCAGCGGCCCGGCTCTGAACGGAGAGGTAAGAGGTACAAAAGGCTCCGGCGTAGAGATTGTATCTGCAGAGTGCAGCGGCGGCAAAACAGATGTTTCGGCAATGGTTTACGGAACGGATGGAAAGGTTATATTTGCTGCTTATGACTCAAACGACTGTCTTGTATATATGGAAATGCGTGACGCAGCGAATAAGACAGAAAGCTTTACATGGAACGGCGAGCCGTCATATGTAAGGGTTTATCTCTGGAACGGTACTGACGGCAGCGGCTTGAAAGCGCTTGACCTGCCTGCGGAGAGAAGCTTTAATCACTGAAAGGGAACGGCGGATTTAACGCCGTATATTTCCGATATAGCCGCCGGCAGTGGTGCGGCGGCTATGGCGGACGGACATCCGGACACAGCTTTTTCCGGAACATTAGAGGACAGTCAAAGCTTTGTGATAAGCTTTGATACAAGCGCAGTCTTTACAAAAATATATCTGGATTTTGCCAATGCGGCGCAAAAGGCGCCGCAGCAGCTGAAAATAGAAGCAGGCAGCAGCAATGAATGGAATACTGCGGCGGAAAATGCTGTGTTTAAACCATTTTCTTCAGCGGGGAGCGGCTGTGCGGAAAGAATGGAAATTGATATACCCAAGCTGCGCGGAGATAAAATACGCGTTACGGTTTTAAAAACCATTGCCGGTGACGGCAGCTTTAATATAGCCGAGCTGAAGGTAATCGGTACGGATACGCAGTTTAAAAGCCGGGATATAAAGCCGGTCAGAATTTCGGCTAAAAAGGGTGAAAAGGTTGTACTGTCCGATACGGTCGAATTTAAGAGCGTAAACGGAACAAAAAGTATTCCGGTACGGTGGGAAAAGAAGCAGCTGCTGTGCAAAACTCCGGGAATGGTCTATATAGGAGGTTTTGTAGGTACTCAGCTTGCTGCAGCAGCGGAAATAACAGTGTCATCCGAAAGCTTTTATGAGGATACGGAGGACAAAGCCGCTGCAGAGGCGCTTGAGGAGCTGTCATACAGAGGGCTGATTAAAGACTCGCAAAGTATTAAGGCAGGCGCAGCACTGACGCGCGGGGCATTGGCAGACCTGCTGTATAGCTGTTTTGCGATAGATGCAGAGTATATGCCGCAAAGGCTGACTCTGGGTAAAAATCCGATTTATGACGATACGGATTCAGTGTCGGCAAACGAGCTTGCAGCGATTGGAATACTCCCATATACACAAAGTCTTTGCGGTGACAAAACGGTTGAGTATGATGAGCTGAAAAGAATAATCTATAACATATTCAGGTATGAAAACGACGATAAAAATATTGCTTCCGACGGGACGGGAATCACACAGACCTTGTGTGAGAATAATATTATATCGGCTGACAGAACCCAAAAAACAGAGGCAAAAAATGCGGATGCTTTATACATGATAATGCAAACGCTCAATGCCGTGCAGAAAACAAAGGTATATCCTGCGCCGTCGGACAGTCAGATAGAGCTGATGAAGGATTATACGGTTAAGGTCAACGGCAAAACGATTGATGTATACAAAACATATATCTTTCCGGGAACGGGTGTGACCGAAACAACCATAAACGGCAGACCGACAGCGGCGGCAGGCGCAACGTCCTTTGATTTTACGGGCAAGGCAGAAGTGGAGATAACGCTTAATGATTCAGACATGGGAGATATTGCCGATACGGTAATACGTCCGCTGTCAAAAGCGGTTGAGCCGTCAGTTTCCGGCAATAAAATCAGCTTTACATTATACAGACCGTGCAATCTGAGCATAGAGCCGTACGGTTTGAGCAAGCCGCTTCAGCTGTTTGCAAATCCGGTGGATAAAAACCTTCCGGATTTTAGTGACGAAAATGTGGTTTATTACGGTCCGGGCGTGCATTACTTAAATCCGCAGAAGTTAAAAAGCGGAACAACGGTTTATATAGACGGCGGAGCGGTTGTGTATACAAAACCGCAGCAAAACACAGCAGACAGCGGAAACTATTATGGTTATGACATAAAAAGCATAGATCCGCTTTTTTATACAGAGGGTGCAGACGTAACAATTCGCGGCAGAGGAATACTTTCGGGCAGAAATGCCTTTAAGCAGCTGCAGCGAAACAACATGATGCGTTTTCAGTGGGCAAAAAATGCGGCTGTTGACGGACTGGTGCTGCTTGAATGCGGAGCATGGAATATTTTTGTTGCGGCGCGGAGCGACGGCGTGTATATAAATAATGTAAAGATGATAGGATATTTTGCAAATAACGATGGTGTGGATTTTTGTGATTCAGATAACGGGTTGATTGAAAATTGCTATGCAAACAATGCGGACGACAGTTTTTTGATAAAATCATGGGGTACGGTGAGCAACGTCAGATTTGAAAAGTGTACGGCGTGGAATACGGTATCAACTTCATTCGGAGCCGTGTGCGAGCTGTATAATGATATAACCGATACAAGATTTGCCGATTGCACTGTTATACATTCAACCAATCCGGTGTGGATGCAGGGTTCGGGCGGAGTAATAGGAATCTGGAATAACTTCGCGGCGAACATAAAAAATATGACATTTGAAAACATAGTGATAGAGGATGCAGCAGGCGGAAAAGAACCTATAAAAGTGAGTATAAATAAGGACTCGTCCGACCCTGCAAAAAAGGCTGTTGCTGAAGATATTTTGTTTAAGAATATTTCTGTGCTTGACAGCCGCGACGAGAATGTAAAAGCGTATACACAATTTCCAAAGGGAATAAAGAATATTCGCTTTGAAAATGTGATTATAAATCAAAAACCATTAACAAAGACGGATGACCGTTTAAGCTTGTGGAATGTAGAAAGCTTTACGGTTATGCCGTAGCGGAAAGAGGAGGAAGAACCTTGAAAAGAAAAGTAATTGCGCTGATTATTGCGGCAGTGATGAGTCTGCCGGGGATTGCCGCAGTGGCGGCGGATCCGGAAATAACCTGTAACCTTGATACAGCTGCGGAAGAAAAAAAGCTGTATGTAGCGGCAGACAGCGGCACTTTTGAAAAAGATACGGTAATAAATCTTGTAATTATGAATCCCGGACGTATGCTCGACAAAGCAGCGGAAACCGGCGCAGTATTTTATGCGGACGGAAAGAAAGCCGACAATATGGGCAGGGTGAGCTTTGAGGTCAGCTTTGACAAGGCAGCTTTGGGAATATATCAGATATATTTGATTCCGTCCGGAAGCGGAGAAACATATACCCAAGAAGTTACATATCTGATGGGCGATTTTGATAAACGGTTTTTGGAAAAAATCAACGGTGATGACGGTGCAACGACAGAGGGAATCAAGGCTGTCATGACAAGTGATGATGCAAAGACCTTTTTAAAGGATACAATATCAGAGGAATTGAAAGACGACAGCTTTATGTATGAGTATATGGTAAGCGCGCGCCCGTATGATTCCTTATATGATGTCCAGACGGCTTATAATACAGGTAAGGTTCTTGCTTTATTTAATGAAGGCGGCGGAACACAAAGAGTAAAGCTTGCTGAAAAGTACGGCGATGAGTATTTCGCTTTAAAGAGCAACGAAGATATGTATAATATGTACTCGGACAGCAGCCGAAAAGAAGATATTTGCAGCAATGCCGGCAAGAATCTTAAAACTTCGGAGGCTGTTGCAAAAGCAATTTATGATTCAACCGTTCTGACAAGCGTAAAGCTGAGCAGCTGGAGCGAGATAGACGGAATATTAAAGGCGGCAAAATCATATCTGACAAATATTGATTATGAAAAGGCTGCAGCCAAAATCGAACAGGTCGGCAAGGCGGTTGCGGGCAATACATACAGTGATATAAGTGCGTTTGAAAAAGCTGTTAAGACCGCTTATGAGAAGAACAGTTCCGGCGGTACTACGGGCGGCGGAACTACAGGCGGAGGAGGCGGAATTTCCGGCGGCAGCAGACCGACTGTTTCCGGTACGGTTGCTCCGTACAAGCCGCAGACCGAAAAAGAGAACATATTGTTTACCGACCAGGAGGCTATACCGGATTATGCAATGAAGTATCTGTCAAGGCTCAAGGAGGACGGTGTATTTTCCGGCGATCCTGACGGAAGCTTCAGACCGGACTCTCCCATACTCAGACAGGAATTCTGCAAGGTTCTGACAGTCGGACTTAATCCTGAAAAATCTGACGAAGCAATAAGCTTCAGAGATGTTGCGGCGGATGCGTGGTATGCGGAATTTGTCCAAAGAGCGGCTGCGGCAGGTTATGTAAAAGGAAAAACCGACGGCAGCTTTGGCGTTGATGAAAGTCTTACACGTGAGGATTTAGCCGTTATACTTGAGCGTATAGTAAAGGCAATGCCGGAAGTAACAGTAGGTGATACTGCTGCTGAATACAACGATTTTGATAAGGTTTCGGACTATGCGGCAGAAGCGGTTAAATACGTAACTGCAGCAGGTCTGATGGAGGGCTATGACGGCGGCTTTGCTCCGAAAGAAAACGTAACAAGAGCACAGATTGCCGCGGTTTTAGGCAGATTGCTTTACGAACTGTAACGAAAGGGGATAACAAATGCGACACAAATTTAAACGTATATGCAGCCTGATTGTGACGGCGGCACTAAGCCTGACATGTATCGGAGGAATCGGTGTAAGCGCCGAAAAGACCGAAAAAGCTGACAATGCCGACAGCTATGCAATTGAAAGTATAGAGGGACTTGGCATTGCCGACGGAATAAAAAAGGACAGCGCCGACAGCCGCGTCAGCAGAGAAGAATTTGCGCTGATGCTGGTTCATATCTACGGAAACAGACATAACGAGCTTGGAAAGCAGCCGATTGCCGATATAGCCGGTAATGAAAACGAGGCTAAGATTCAGAATATTATCGCAGGCAGACTGATGCTTTTGTATGATGACGGAAACTTTAAGCCGGATGAGAGTGTAACATGGGAAATGGCAATCAGAGCAATGATGTCACTTACCGGTTATGACAGAACACTTCCGCAGGATGAGAACGGGTATGTTTCCGGCAGAAGGAAGGCAAGACAGCTGGGTATACTGGATTCATTAACCGACGGCAGCGGAACAATACGCTATGATGAGCTTTGCAGATTGATATACAATACGCTGGATATTTCGGTTTTATACAGCTATACAAACGGTGAAGATATAAAAATCGGTGATACCAAAGAAACAGTCCTTTCGTATTACTTAAAGCTTATGCGCGTCAGAGGTATCGTAAAGGCTGTCGGAAGATATGCGATTTCCGGCGCTAAAGATGCAGACTGGGGTAAGATTGTGATAGAAGATACGGCTTATACCTGTGATGACAGTATGTATACTGATTTCCTGGGCTACAGCGTAGAGGGATTTTGCAGCAATGACGGTAAGAAAAAGCTTAAAAGTATAGTAAAGTCATCTGATGACCAGCTCAAGCTTGAAATTGATATAGATGACGTAAGTTATAATGAGGCAAACAGAGTGCTGAGCTATACCGAGGATGATGGACAATACGCCAAAAAGATGGTGATTCCGGCGGATGCAGATATATTGCTTAACGGTTCGCTTATAACATCATCACTGAAATCCGTTCTGGATAAATCTGTTTGCGGTACGGTAACGGTTATCGACGGAAACTCAGACGGTAAGGCTGATGTGTTTATGATAAAACGCAGAGATGTCAGAGTTGTGGATTCGGTCAACACGGTAGAGGAAGCAATATACGTTAAAAAATGGCAAAGAAACGGCGGCTCGTCTGTAAACGGAACAGAAAAAATAGTTCTTAAAGATAAAGAAAGAGTCGTAGTGCGTGATATGCAGGGTTATACCAGAAGCCTCGGCGATATTAAAGCGTGGGATGTAATAGAGGTAGAAGAAAATGCTGCGCTTGAAACATATTCCATATTCTGTCCGTTTGAAACCGCTATGGGTATAGCGGAAACGGTTTACGGAAACGGAATAAAACAGAAGGTGGTAATTGACGGCAGCGAACATAAAATCAGTCCGGCATATTATACGGAATACGGCCAGGCAGAGGAACTTACTGCCGGAATAAACTATAATATCAAGCTGGATTCAAAAGGCAGAGTTGCGGCTGTTATTAAAAACCGCATAGGTAAAGGTCTTTTGGGATATGTGCTCGATGTATACAGAAACAAGTCCTCCTTCGGTGGCGGTGAAGCAAAGGTGCGTATGCTGACAGAGGATGGTCAGATACAGATGATAAGTCTTGCAAAGGGAAAGGTTGACGAAATAAGTGCAGATGATGGATATGAAATGGCAACGGCCGTTTTAAATTCATTTGAAACCCTTAATGCAAGTGCCGGTGCGGAGGTTGCACAGCTGGTAATATATGAAGTAAACGATAAACAGGAGATTGTATCTGTAAATACGCCGTATATTTCTACTGAGGAGGACGCACAGTCATTCCGTGCAATACCCTTGTTCGGCTCATACGGATTTCAGGATAAGCTGCGTAGAGGAGATACAATAGAGGGTAACTACCGCATAGACAGCTCTGCAAAGGTGTTTATAATTCCCCCGGGCGGCAGAGAGTTTGTACGCAGCGCAGGAGATTATAACTTTGCGGTAAAGAGTGCTCTGTCACATTTAGGTGACGGCGGCAGCGCACCGATACAGGCGTTTAAGTATACGGACGGCTCTTATAATCTTGATGTGCTTGTTGCACGGCAGGGCGGAAATGCCTCAATAGGTGCGGATACTCCGATTCAGCTTGTTAAGTCGGTATTTAAGTCTATTGACGCCGACGGTAATCCGACAATGGGAATGGACGTAATAACAATAGATGTTTACGGCGGCAAAAATGAGAATACGTATTACGCTGCAGAATTGGATTTGTTTAAGAATTACTCATCCGGAGATGTTGCTCAGGTTGTTTTAAACGACAAGGGCGTGGTTACATATATCAGACCGGTAATATACCTCAATGATCCGACCAACGGCAAACATCTTGAACTTAAAAAACCGGTTGAACCTGATGACGGGCAGTGGAATAACTATTCAGAGCCGAGTAAGGTGCTGCTTGCGGGAGCATATTGCCGCGAGGAGGAATCACTGATAGTAAACAGAGGCCCTAAGGTTCTGCAGAGCGGAGCAATAACGCCGGCTAAAGAAATGAGTGTTTTGGCGGCAGAGGAGGCTGATATATCCAGATTGAGCGGATTTATGAGCAGTACATACGTTTATCCGCTTGACAGTATGCCGAATATATTTGTGTATGACGAGAGCAGAAAGGTTTTTGAACCCGGTGACAGAAATGACATTATTGATTACAAATCCGATCCTGCAAACTATTCTACAATGATGATGTTTACATGGTGGGGCGGAATAAGAAGTATTGTAATTTATAAATAATTGTTGTATAATAAAGATAAGGGAGCTGTCGCTCGTGGGAGGGACGGCTCCTTTTATCAAGGAGTGTTGATTATGCGGCGCAGCAAAGAAAAAAAGCTTTTGTTTACATGGGTGATGTCTTATCTGCTTGTAATTGTATTGTCCGGAATTATATCGGTTTGTATACTTGCATACTCAATGGGCGCACAGAAAAGAGAGCTTGCCCAAAATAACCGTACAATGTTTGAGATGATACAGACAAGAACAGATACCATGTTTGAAACGGCGCAAAACATAGCTCTGTCATTTGAAAACGATATGATTGTTCAGAGTTATCTTGAAAATCCAAGCCCGTCAGTAAATGACAGCTACGAAATTATAAATGCAATAACCAATTCCGGGGTAAATACGGTTTCGTATAATATGATAGGCGGAATATATCTTTATGTCGAAAACGGCGACTATGTTTTGAATAATTTAGGAAAGTATCCGGCATATGAGTTTTACAGAACTTATCATAATTCGGAGGGGTTTTCATACCAAAAGTGGTACAGTCTTATGACAGACAGCCATGATAAGGAGTACATAAATCTGGACTATCAGGTCGGAGGACAAAATCTGTCAGCGGGGATTTGTATGCTTCAGACCTTGGGAACGGGCAGAAATAAGGCAACTCTGGCAGTAATGCTTAATACAAAGACGATTGAGGAACTTATAGCCTCGACGTGGAATAACATCCCGGTTGGCTTTGGAATATACACCGGCGATGGTCAAAACGTATTCCACTATGGCGATGAAAAGACCAATGCAATGCTTACGGACTCTGTTCCGGATAAAAAAACATCAAACGGTTATCAGATATACACTCTGAAGTCAACGATAACAATGTTCAGTTATAAAATTGCGTATCCCAAGAGCGTGTTTCGCGGACTGTATATAAAAATATATTGTATTTTCGGCGGAATGATACTGATGCTTGCTCTGCTTGCGCTGATTGTTACGTCAAGATATGCAAAGGAAAACTATCAGTCCATAAGGCGCATTGCTCAGCTTATAGAACAGAATGTCAAGCGCAAGATTCAGATGGACGATAAAGTGTATGTGTATATGGAACAGGAGCTGCGAAAGACCTTTGAGGGGCATGAAAACCTGCGCGAAGAACTTGCAGAACAGGATGAACAGCTTAAACAGATTTTTTTGACCAACCTTTTGACAAAGGACGGAATAAATAATGATGTAATAGCTGAAAAAATGAAGAAGTTTAATATAAAATCGGTATCAAATACATTTTATGCGGCAGTATTTTATGTTTCGGATATAGAAGATATATTTTTTGAAAAGAACAAGGGCAGCTATGACGATCAGCTGCATCTTGCAAACTTTATTATAGAAAACATCATAACGGAGCTGCTGGGTGAAAGATTTGCGGTGAATTCCAACATTATTGACGATGCCGTGGTGACAATAATAAATACTCCGGCAGAAACAAACGTTAAGGACACTATAAGAGGAATTTGCCGAAAGGGCACGGATATTATATCCAAAGAGTTCGGTTTTTCATTCAGATGCTGTATAAGCTCTGCCGAGCAGGGAGCCGCCAACCTGCACACGGCTTATAAAAATGCGGTGTATACAATGGATTATTCCTCTACTATTTCCTCAGATGATATTCTGTTCTATGATGAGATAGAAACACGGCAGACCTATGATTCGACAGACTTGCTTTCCGTCCAGGAAAAGTACACCGGACTTATGCAAAGCGGTAATTATGCTGACGCGATAAGCGTGCTTGACGAGGTGTTCAGCCGTCTGGAAAGCGGAAATATGAGTCTTGAACTTTTGAAATACAAGATGTATGCGCTGACCAATCTGATAGTTGAAAACCTCCGCTCTGCCGCTAAGACCGGGGATAATATCAGTCAGGAGTACATAGATGAAAAAACAGAGGTTTTGCTTAATATTAAGACGATAGCGGATCTGCGAACCGAACACGAAAAAATCCTTAAAGAACTGCATGAGCAGACAAGCCTCAAAGGCGCGGATAAAAATGTAAAGCTTATAGAGCGTGCCCAGAGGTTTATATGCGAGAATTACAGTGATTGTAATATGAGCGTAAGCTCTATCGCAGAGCATTTTAATCTTAATTCTTTGTATTTTTCAAGGCTGTTTACAAAGTATTCGGGCAGATATATAAGCGATTATATAACACAAATCCGTTTGGATAATGTAAAAAGGCTGCTTGCACAGACTGATGATACCATAGCACAGATTGCGGGAAAAACCGGATTTTACAGTGATGTGGTGCTGATAAGAAGCTTTAAAAAGAATGTAGGCACAACTCCCGGAAAATACCGTATACAGATGAAAAAAGAATAACATAAATAAAAGCAGCGGCATCAAGAATCTGTCCTTGATGCCGCTGCTTTTGTGCTGCGAAAAAACTCTTGACTTTTATAGCTAAACGCGGTAAAATAAAATGTAAACTTCTAAAATTTTATGCTTTACGCTTTTAGCTTTTATAACTGATGTATTTATATTATTTATGTTAATTGTTACAAGAATTGTTTTTAAATTTTAACTCAGGAGGTGTTGGAAATAGACATAGAATTAGTTATAATCATTGTTTTGGCTGTTGCCGCAGTGATTGGCGCTTTTGTTGCATTCAAGTGCGGATATGCTTACAGAAAAAAGCTTGCAGAGCTTAAAATAGGCAGTGCCGAGGAAGAAGCAAAGCGCATTATAGAAACAGCAATGGATCAGTCTGTGAAAGACGCGGAAAATCTTAAAAAAGAAAAGCTTTTAGAAGCAAAAGAAGAAATACATAAGTTAAGAAGTGAGCTTGAAAAAGAAATAAAAGATCGCAGAAATGAGCTTCAGCGACAGGAGCGGAGAGTACAGCAGAAAGAAGATACAATAGACAAAAAGACACAAATGCTGGAAAAGAAAGAAGAACAAATCCAGAGAAAGTTCAACGAAGCCGAAGAAAATCAGGCAGAGATTGAGCGTGTTAAAAAGCTGCAGATGGCTCAGCTTGAAAAAATATCGGAATTTACAGCTTCACAGGCAAAAGAATTTTTGCTTAAACAGGTTGAAAACGATGCGGTGCATGATAAGGCGGTTCTGATTAAAAATATTGAGGAACAAGCCAAGGAAGAAGCCGAAGAAAGAGCACGGCATATTATTACCGGTGCAATTCAGCGCTGTGCTGCCGATCACGTAACCGAAACTACCGTTTCGGTTGTTAATCTGCCGAATGACGAGATGAAGGGCAGAATTATCGGACGTGAGGGCAGAAATATACGCACGTTGGAAACCTTGACCGGTGTTGATTTGATTATTGACGATACGCCGGAGGCGGTTATATTGTCAGGCTTTGATCCTGTCCGTCGTGAAATTGCAAGGCGTTCACTTGAAAAGCTGATTACGGACGGCAGAATCCATCCGGGACGTATAGAGGAAATGGTTGAAAAATCTACAAAAGAGGTTGATACCATTATTAAGCAGGAGGGTGAGAGAGCGGCATTTGAAACAAATGTGCCCGGAATCCATCCTGAACTTTTAAGATTGCTCGGACGTCTTAAATACAGAACAAGCTACGGTCAGAATGTGCTTCAGCATTCAATAGAGGTATCATTGCTTGCAGGTCTTATGGCGGGTGAGATGGGCGCAGATGTTGCTCTGGCAAAACGCGCAGGACTTTTGCATGATATAGGCAAGGCTATCGACCATGAGGTTGAAGGCTCACACGTTACGATAGGCGGCGATATTGCCAAGAAGTATAAGGAAAGCAGCAAGGTTGTTCATGCTATTCTTGCTCATCACGGCGATATAGAACCGAAAACCATTGAGGCGTGTCTTGTTCAGGCGGCAGACGGTATATCGGCTGCACGTCCCGGTGCACGCAGAGAGAATCTTGAATCTTACATTAAAAGGCTTGAGCAGCTTGAGGAAATCGCAAATTCCTTTAAGGGTGTTGAAAACTCATATGCTATACAGGCAGGACGCGAGGTTCGTATTATGGTTAAATCCGATGTTGTTTCGGATGATGAAACCGTTTTGATGGCAAAGGATATTGTAAAGCAGATAGAGGGTACTATGGAATATCCCGGACAGATAAAGGTAAATGTTATCAGAGAGCTTCGTGCGATAGAATTTGCAAAATAAAATATGTTTAAAAAAGACTGTTTAAAAAGTCAAACGACTTTTTAAACAGCCTTTTTTTATATTTCTTTATGCTTTTTGGCGTTTGTGTATTTTTGTCCAGTTTATATATCCGTATATATCATTGGCAAGAAACATAACAAAGCATATAATGACCGATAGATACGATATATCCTGCGCGGCAGCCATGCTCCACAATACGATAAGCACAATATCGTTAAGTCCGTATGCTATTGCATAAAGCGGACTTCGTCTGAAGGTCAGGTATACAGCAAGAAAGCTTGTTGTGACCGATATGGTGCTCAGAATCAGATTTGCGGTATTCATATACTTTAAAATAAAATAAAACACAGTGGTGACAATCGCGGACAGTACAAGAGCCAGCACGATTTCTCATCCAGACAGCGAGTTGACCTCTACCTCGGCCCTGTTGCCGTTGTAAGGGTTTTTAAGCCATGATACAAGAGCAATTATTGCCATTGGTGCGGTCATTCCAAGGTAGGTTATCATTTCACCGTAGTATGAAAAGGTGTATGATATTACGCCGTAGAACAGGCTGAATACTACTGTAAGTACCTGACCGATGGGATTCCCTTTGCATTTAGTATCAGTGAGGTAGAGCCGATAATTGATGCACTGAGCGTAAGATAGTTCTCTCTGTCAAAAATACAAAAAGACACAATAATTAAAAGCAGTGACATTCCCCATAAGGTTTTTTCAGCAGCAGAAAAATAGTTAAAAGCTTTTTTGATAATCATAAGATACTCCTTTCAAATTTCGGCTAAACAAAAAAGCATTTGTATACACATCTTCTAAGACCTAATGATGTGCTTACAAATGCTTTTCGCATTCACTACCCGGTGGCAGTATATATTATGTTTTCTGTATAATGTCATATACAAGACAAAAAGTCAAGAAATTTTATAATGAATTTACCGGACTGGCAAAACAGGACAAAAACCGTCATAAAAATATATAGTAAACATTTTGCAGAGGGGATGGGAAAATGATTGGTTTTTTGTGTTATTTTTTACAGTCAATAACGTTGCTGCTGTCATATATTTCAAACGGAAATTCTTTTCCGAAACCATTATCGGCGGCGGAGGAGCGCGAGTGTCTTGAACGCTTTAATAAAGAGGGAGATATAGAGGCGAGAAACAAGCTGATAGAACATAACCTCAGACTTGTTGCACATATAGCAAAAAAATATACGGGAAGTGTGCGCGATCACGAGGATTTGCTTTCAATCGGCACAATAGGTCTGATTAAAGGGATAACCAGCTTTGATCCTTCAAAGGGAACGCGGCTTGCAACGTACGCCGCCAGATGCGTGGATAATGAGATTCTTATGCTCCTGCGCGCCAAGAAGAAGGAACAGGGGGATGTTTCGCTTAACGAATCAATCGGTACGGATAAAGAGGGCAATCAGATAATGCTGATAGACGTTATGAGCAATGACGAAGCCGATGTCTTTGATGAAATAAATTCTGGCATAGAATTCAAACAGCTTTACCGGAATATAAAGAATGAACTCGATCCGAGAGAACGAGAAGTGATTGTACTCAGATACGGATTGATAGACGGACATTGCCTGCCGCAGAGGGAGATTGCTAAAAAGCTTAAAATTTCACGTTCATATGTGTCGCGTATAGAAAAAAAGGCAGTAGGAAAATTAAGGAAAAACCTTGACTAATACCTCAAATGTGTATTATACTTTTGTTGTAATTTAAGACACAAAGATAATATGGTGGGTATTATGGGATTGCTTAAACACATTAAATTGGAGATTGAACTTTATCCGATGTATTCAAGGATTTTTGCCGAATACGAGTTTGATAATAACTGCGGAAGGGAGCTTGCGGCAAGCTTTATTTTTCCTGTTCCGGGCGATGCAGTCATAACGGGGATAAATAAGATGGGAGCTGACAAAAGGCTTGTGCGCGCATCGGTTAAGCCGATGACGGAACAAGGATTTGCTGACAGCGGTATGAGAATTATACGGCTTAACTCCCGGCTTTACCGCTTTGACTGGGGGTGTGTAAAGCCGGATGAAAAATGTACTGTCCTGGCGGAAATGCTGGTTTTGTTAAAAGCAGAAGGCGGCAAGATAAGATTAAATATTCCGCTGGGACAAGAGGCATACTCAGGAAATAGTTTTTTTGCGGACGGATGTATGGCAAAAATAATGGTAAGAACGCAGAAGTGTGGCTTGCGCTGCTGCTCGCCAACGCATAATGTAACCGCAGAAAGTACAGAGCAGGAAACGCTTTTCAAGCTTAAAACCGCTACCGGCAGGGACGCTGTCCTGGAATTTGACGGATTTGGATATTCTTCTATGGGGGTTGTCGGCGGCGGAGTCGGATTTTATCGGGTGTCCGCAAATGGCAAGGCTGTTTATGGCGATATAAAAGAAGAGAACCGGGTAATTTTACTTGCGGATGTTTCAAAACAGCCTAAGCTGATTAAGGAGTTTATAGTCAAGGCGGTACAAAGCGTGAAAAACGAAAGGCGTGTGCAGATATTTTTAGGCAGAGAAAAAATGTTTGCAGATTTTCGCAGTGCTGACGAGATGTTATGTGACGAGCTTTTGCGTGCCTTGTCAACAGATGATGGAATTCCGTGCGGAGCAACGGAATTTGTAATGCTGCTGTCGGAGGCTGACCTTACGGATACAGATGTGATTATGGTTACTGCCGACTCAAAGCCGGGCATGGAAATGCCTTTTGATTATTATGGGCTTTCACAGCCGATAAATGTTTTTTTAATCGGTGAATATGCCGGCGGATTGGGTGAATACCGTGAAAGCGGCAGTATTAATTATTGCGAGCATTTTTATCCGAATGATATAACCTCAGAGCGTATAGCTTTGGCAATAAGCCGTATTGCAGCACAGAAATCGGAAATACGGCTGACTGCGGACGGATATTCCGTTACTGAAACTATCCGAACCTCGGACAGCTGTATGGCGGCTGATGGACATATGGATATAGCGGTAAGGTATAACGGAATACCTCCGGAGCGGTTTACAGTGTGGGAGAATTGTATTAAAAAGGAAACAATCCAAATTAGCAGAATAGAAGCCTGCTCGGATATTTATAATTTAGAGGTGCTGTACGCCGGTATAAAGATAAGGGAACTATCGGCGCTGCAGAAAAGACTTGGCGCGGATTCATGCTTCAGAATAAGAAAAGAAATAGGGGCATTGGGCGTAAAATACGGTATAATTACCTCCGAAACAATGCTTGAGGTCGAAACGGCAAACGGCAGCACTGCCTGTATACCGGCAATATTCTATCTTGGCGGCGCAGATGACGGAACAACAACGGGCAGAGGGTCGATTTTCAGAGAAAGCGGCTTAATGCGGAAAATGGATGATAAGACTAAGCGGCTGCTGATTGATTTTTGCATTTGCGTTTTAAAATGTGCGATACACAGTGACGGAGCGATTGCGGACGAAGGCTGCTTTGATGAATACGAGCGTGCCTGCCGTACTGCTTTTGCTGCTGCGGCATTGCAGCTGACAGAATACAGGAACAGTCCGGGCGGACCGGAATTTGCATTTAAGTATTTAAAAAAGAATCCGCCGTCAGGCTTTGCAATGCAGCTGTATTTGCACAGGGACAGGCTTTCTGAATTTATGACAAAAAACAATCAGGCAGTTTTAAAGGAACTGCCTGATTGTGATGAACTTTTAAAGCAGCTTAAAAATCGAAATGAAAGAGTTTATGCTGCTGCACAGCTTATTCTTGCGCTTGCTTAGGAATATCGGATTCAACTCTCCGCCTGGAATAAACACAGCCGCAATAATTTTGACGGTATAAGCCGTACTGTGTCGAAAGCTCTATTGAGCGTTTATAGCCGTTCCGCTTTTTGAAGTCTGACGGCATGTTTTAAGGGGGTTTGATGGCGTATCGTGCGACACTGAAGGATGTGGCCGCTGC
>CAJLFL010000002.1 GCA_905205855.1 uncultured Eubacteriales bacterium
ACAGAGAATTCAAGGAGATGTGATATACATGAAGCTGGGAATCGTAGGACTTCCAAATGTTGGTAAAAGCACGCTTTTTAATGCGATAACACAGGCAGGTGCGGAGTCTGCAAATTACCCGTTTTGTACTATAGAACCGAATGTCGGTACGGTTCCGGTGCCGGATTATAGGATTGATGAGCTTGTAAAAATGCACAATCCGGATAAAGTAACGTATGCTACTATTGAGTTTGTTGATATAGCCGGCTTGGTAAAGGGTGCAAGCAAAGGTGAAGGACTCGGAAATAAGTTTTTATCCAACATCCGAGAGGTTGACGCAATAGTTCATGTTGTACGTGCATTTGAAGATCCAAATATAGTCCATGTGGACGGAAGCGTTGATCCGATACGCGATATAGAAACTATAAATCTGGAACTTATTCTTTCAGATTTGGAAATTTTGGACAGAAGAATTGATAAAACCAAAAAAGCTCTTAAAGGCGGAGAAAAGAAGTATCAGAGTGAACTTGAATTTTGGGAACGGCTCCATGACGTACTCGAAAGCGGTAAAACAGCTCGAAGCATGGAAATGACTGAAGATGAAAAGGAGATGCTTGCAGACGTTTCGCTTTTGACGTTAAAGCCTGTAATTTATGCTGCAAATGTTGCAGAGGATGATTATGCAAATGCTGATAATGATAATGAGTATGTAAAGAAAATCAGGGAATTTGCCGCAACTGAGAAATCAGGAGTTATGGTGATTTCGGCGAGAATAGAAGAAGAAATATCCGCTTTGGACAAAGAAGAAAAACAAATGTTTATGGAGGAGCTTGGTGTAAAAGAATCAGGCTTGGATAAACTTATAAAGGCAAGCTATGAGCTTCTCGGACTTATCAGCTATTTGACAGCAGGTAAGCCGGAGGTAAGAGCGTGGACGATTAAAAAAGGCACAAAAGCACCGCAGGCAGCAGGTAAGATACATACCGATTTTGAAAGAGGCTTTATCAGAGCCGAGGTTGTATCATTTGACGATCTTATGGAGTGTGGTTCAATGACTGCAGCAAAGGAAAAAGGACTTGTACGCTCTGAGGGTAAAGAATATGTTGTAAACGACGGCGATATAATTTTGTTCAGATTTAATGTATAAATATTTATATTAGGAGGAGTCGAAATGGACTTTTTAGAGCAATTAAAAAAGACAGCTGCGGATGTTGCTCAGATGGTAGCGGAAAAATCAAATGAGGTAGTTGAGGTTTCCAAAATCAAATATGCTATTCATGATTTAAGCGGAGATGTAAAAAAGCTTTATCTTGAGCTCGGAAAGCTTGCTTATGAGGAGCTTAAAGAAAGTTCTGCTTTGACGGACGATATGCAGATAAAGTGTGAAATAATAGAAGCTAAGCTTGCTAAGATTGATGCTTTGAGAAAAAAGGAAAAGCAGATTAAAAGTGTTGTTACCTGCCCGTCATGCGGCCGCGAATGCGGTGATTCGGATGAGAAATGCCCATACTGCGGTGCTGATATTGCAGTCAGAGTTGATGCTGAAACAGACGATATATCTGATGACGGAGAGGAATAGAGGTATACGGAAGCCAAACACGATATGTTTTAATCAGGCAATTTATGAAAATACGGCGTTAAAATACCCGGTAATCCATAACAGAACAATTTACGGAGGGATAAAACTTGGCAACGTTTAAAATTGCGATTGACGGACCGGCGGGAGCAGGAAAGAGTACGGTAGCCAAAGCAGTGGCACAAAAGCTTGGGATGATTTATATTGACACGGGCGCGATGTACCGCGCTGTCGGTCTTGGAGCTGTGCGCAGAGGTATTGATACTTCCAATGCTAAAGCGGTAGAGGAAATACTGGATATGCTTGATATAGGCATTTGTCATTCCGATGAGGGACAGCAGATTTATTTAAACGGAGAAAATGTATCAAAAGAAATCAGGTTGCCCGAAATTTCGGTTGCGGCATCTAATGTTGCCGTGATACCTGCCGTACGCTTAAAACTTGTTGAAATTCAGCGTGCTTTGGCAGAAAAGACGGACGTTATTATGGACGGCAGAGATATAGGAACATATGTATTGCCTGATGCTCAGCTTAAAATTTTCATTACCGCAGATCCTATGGCAAGGGCAAAAAGAAGATTTGACGAACTTTCTGAAAAGGGAGTGGCAACCACGCTTGACGAGGTTTACCGCGATATGGTTTATCGTGATAAGAACGATTCCGGACGTGAGTTTGCACCGCTTCGTCCTGCTGAGGACAGTATTTTGGTGGACAGCACAGAGCTTTCGATTGAAGAAACAATAGAAAGAATAGAAAAGATAGCCGCAGAGAAAAACCGCGGCTGCTGAGGACGGATAAATGGAATTTTATAATGTTGCAAGATCAGCGGTTTACGGCTTTTTTAAAGTGTTTTTCAGGGTAGAGGTTGACGGAAAGGAAAACATACCGACAGATGAGGCTTTTATCGTATGTTCAAATCATACAAGCAATCTTGATCCGCCTCTTTTAGGGGCATGTATGCCGTTTCAGCTTGCCTTTATGGCAAAAGAAGAATTGTTTAAAAACAAAATTTTCGGCGCTCTTATCCGTGCATTGGGAGCTTTTCCGGTTCGCAGAGGTACAGGAGATATAGGCGCTCTGCGTTCTGCCGTAAAGCTGCTTAAAAGCGGTAAGAGAATGGTTATTTTTCCTGAAGGCGGACGCTCTGACGGAAAGCACCTCAGAAAGGGTAAGCCGGGCGCGGCTTTGATTGCGGTAAAAGCAGGGGTCGGTATTCTTCCTGTCGGAATAGAGGGCAGATACAAGCCGTTCTGCAAAATTAAAGTTCATATAGGCAAAATGATACGTCTTGACGAATATGCAGAACGCAAGATAGAGTCTGAAGATTTAAAGTCTGTTACCGATAAAATAATTATGCCGGCTATTTCGCAGCTTTCGGGGGTAAGAACCTATGAAGATAGAATTAGCGGATAAGGCGGGCTTTTGCTTTGGTGTGGCACGCGCCGTAAAAATGGCATATGAGCTTGCCAAACAGCCGAGTATGCACTGCGCTTACGGACAGCTTATACACAATGATGATGTGACCGATGATTTGGAAAAACGCGGTTTACCTGTACTGGACAGTATAACCGATATAAAGCCGGGAATGAGAATTATAATCCGTGCACACGGCATTTCAAAATCAGAGCAGGATGAAATTTTGAGATGCGGTGCAGAAATAATTGATGCAACCTGTCCGTATGTAAAAAAGATTCATAAAATAGTAAACGAAGCGTACAGCCGCGGAAGGACAATAATAATTTGCGGAAACAAAGAGCATCCGGAGGTTGTGGGTATAAACGGCTGGTGTGAGAACCAAGCTGTTGTTGTCGGCAGTGATGATGATATTTCTCAAATTTTGGAAATTGATGTCGAAAAACCGGTAACAGTAGTGGCGCAAACCACTATAAGGAAAATTTTTTTAAAAAAAATTGAAGAAATTATAAAAAAACATTTTACAAATGCTGAAATATTTGATACAATATGTAGTGCCACGGCAGAACGACAGAAGGCTGCCGCCGAAATTGCGAAGTCGAGTGACTGCATGATCGTTGTCGGCGGAAGTCATAGTTCAAATACAAAAAAGCTGCTTGATGTCTGCAGTGATTATTGTAAAAACTCGTGGTGCATTGAAAATGCTAAAGAATTAAAAAAATATATTTCACAGGGAATTATTCCCAAAAACAAAAATCTAAAAGTGGGTATTACCGCCGGAGCATCAACTCCGGATTCGGTAATCAAGGAGGTCTATTTAACCATGGCGGAAAACAATGAAATGAACTTTGCAGAGGCATTGGAGGAAACTTTAAAGCCCCTCAACTCAGGAGAAGTGGTAAAGGGTGTAGTTATAGGAATTACCCCGACAGAAGTACAGGTAGATATCGGCAACAAGTATGACGGCGTTATTCCGTTCAGCGAACTTACAAATGATCCGTCTGCTGATATAAACACCCTCGTAAAAATGGGCGAGGAAGTTGACGTGTATGTTGTACATGTCAGTGACAGAGATGGTATTGTTACCTTATCTAAAAAGAAAATTGATGCTGTAAAAGGTATGGAAGAACTTCAGGCAGCATTTGATAATAATGAAATTCTTACCGGACGTGTTGTTGAGCTGGTAAAAGGCGGCGTTGTTACAATCGCAAAAGGTGTAAGAGTATTTATCCCGGCATCAGAGTGTGCAGAGCGCTTTTTGGCTGATTTGGGAACACTTCTTAATACAGAACAGCGTTTCCGTATCATAAAGATGGATGCAGACAGACGCGGCCGCCGCAGAGTTGTCGGCTCTATTAAATCTGTTCTCAAGGAAGAAAGCGAAAAGGCAGCAGAGAAGTTCTGGTCAGAAGCAGAGGTTGGCAAGCAGTACAAGGGTGTTGTTAAATCTCTCACCTCGTTTGGTGCTTTTGTTGATTTGGGCGGCGTAGACGGTCTGATTCATATTTCAGAACTTTCTCCTGTCCGTATCTCACATCCATCAGAGGTTGTTAAAGTCGGCGATGAGATAGACGTATATATTAAAGAACTTAATAAAGAAGAAAACCGCATCTCTTTGGTTAAGGAGCTTAAAGAGCAAAAGGCTGCTGAATTCTGGGCAGAAGCAGAAGTCGGCAAAAAATATACAGGTATCGTTAAATCTCTTACTTCTTTTGGTGCATTTGTTGATTTGGGAGGTGTAGACGGTCTGGTTCATATTTCAGAACTTTCATGGCAGAGAATTAAACATCCGTCAGAGGTTGTTAAGGTTGGCGATACTCTTGAGGTTTATATCAAGGATATGGATAAAGAGGCAGGCAAGATTTCTCTTGGCTATAAGAAAGAGGAGGACAGCCCGTGGGTTAAGGCTACAAAGGATTTGAAGGTTGGCGATGTCATTAAGTGCAAAATCGTTCGTATCCTTCCTTTCGGTGCATTTGCTGAGATAGCTCCGTTTGTTGATGGACTTATTCCGATTTCTCAGATTTCAAAAGAGAGAATTGACAAGCCTTCCGATGTTCTTGCAATCGGTGATGAGGTTGAAGCTAAAATTGTTGAGATTAAAGAGGAGGCAAGGCAGGTTGGTCTGTCAATGAAGGCTCTTATGGCTGATGCGGCTGATGAGGCTCCTGCTGAGGATCCCGACAATATGACTTCTTATACAGAAGAAAGCTCGTTTACTCTGGGCGATATTCTGGATTCCGATAATGCAAATGAGTAATATTTAATAAAAACTGCAGGCTGTTTTGGGATGCAGACTCTCAGACTTTTATCACTGTGTTTGGGGGTCTGTGTCCAAGACAGCTTTTATTTGTGCAATTAAGGAGTAATTGTTATGACTTTGGAAAATTGGAAAAAGTGTGCTTTGGGATGTGAAATGGCAGTTATAGGTATAGGCGTCAGTAATCTGCCGCTTATTCGTTTCTTGACTGACTGCGGCGCTAAGGTATCTGCACATGATAAGCGTTCGGCTGAGCAGCTTGGCGAAACATATGCCGAACTTAAAAAACTGAATGTAAACCTTGTTTTAGGTGATGATTATTTAAAGAATATTTCGCCCTCTGCAAAAATTATATTCAAGACGCCCGGCATCAGATATGATGTGCCTGAACTTTTAAAGGCGGCTGAAAACGGAGCAAAAATCAGTTCGGAGATGGAATTGTTTTTTGAGCTTTGCCCGGCGCGCAAGATTGCCGTAACAGGCAGTGACGGCAAAACAACAACAACAAGCCTTATCTACGAGATGCTTAAAAGGGGCGGCTATAAATGTTTTCTTGGGGGAAATATCGGCAGACCGCTTATCGGCGATATTGAAGAAATTTCCGCTGATGATATAGCCGTACTGGAATTGTCAAGCTTTCAGCTGCATACAATGAAGCAAAGTCCGGATATTGCCGTTATAACTAATGTTACACCTAATCATCTTGACTGGCATAAGAACTTTGATGAATATAAGAATTCAAAAAAGGCTGTATTTGCATACCAAAATGATAACGGAAAAGTTGTGCTCAACTTTGATAACAGTATTACCCGTGAATTTGGAAATGAAGCAAAAAATGTCACATATTTCAGTTCAAAAGCTGTGCCTGATAACGGATACTGCCTTAAAGACAATAAAATAGTATTTATAAGCGGCGGAGAGATACAAAGAGAAGTAATTGATATAAATGATATTTATATTCCGGGTATGCACAATGTTGAAAACTATATGGCAGCTATTGCTGCAACCGATACGCTTATAAACGATCAAATAGTTTTAGAGGTTGCAAGAGAGTTTAAAGGTGTGCCCCACAGAATCGAATTTGTACGTGAACTTGACGGTGTGAAATACTATAATGATTCTATTGCAAGTTCGCCGGCAAGAACCACTGCAGGTCTTGTATCATTTGGCGACAAAAAAGTAATTTTGATAGCCGGAGGATATGATAAAAAGATTCCGTTTGACGATTTTGGGGCAGTGGTAAACGATCATGTAAAAAAACTTGTTCTTGTAGGTGCAACCTCTGATAAAATCGAAGCCGCCGTTAAGGAGGCCGTAAATTACAGCGGGCTTGAAATATCGCGCTGCAAAGAGTTTAAAGAAGCAGTAGAAAAAGCGAAGTCGCTAGCTCAGAGCGGTGATATAGTTATACTGTCACCGGCGTGTGCAAGCTTTGATTTGTTTAAGAATTTTGAAGTCCGCGGTAATACCTTTAAGGATATAGTAAATAATTTTTAATCTTAAATATAACCAATATAAAAGGAGCGTGGCATTCAGCCACGCTCCTTTTTGTATGTTTAGTATAATACTATTACACGGATTCTGCCGCCGTTTTCTTCAGCTTTGTCATAGAATGCGGAAAGCTTTAAGTCGGTTTTGCCGATTATATCCGACACAGGTATCTTTGTATACGTATCGGTCAGAGAATAGTTCTTTTGATATACAGATACATCTGCACTGAGCAGATAGCTTTTGTCAGAGTTGATCAGCTTATCGGCTGTGACAGAGGTTATTCTGCCGCTGACCTCGTTCAGCTTACTTACGTAGTTTGGCTTTGACGGGGTACCGCTGATTTTAATAGCTGTTCCGCTTACCGCGTTAAGTAGCTTTCCATTAGTCGAAAGATTATACATCTGTCCGTTTACTACATATTTGTATGTGCCTGAAAGCGAAGCGGAGTTTTGCTTTGCAGTACACATAAAGCCGTAGGAATAGGCATCGCCTGTGACATCATTTAAAATTAGCTTGTTTACTTCTCCGTTTGAGTTTGTACTGAAATAAAGTATCTGCGATGACGAAAGCGCAACACCCTCCAAACGCTGCGGAAATACCGATGTATATACACCTGTGTAAGTTGAATCCTGAGTTCCTACATCAAGGATAGCCAAATCTGTGGCAAGGGTTTTAGAACCGAGCCGCTTTGACGCCCAACTGAAGTTACCGCTGAGTGACGGTGAGCCGTTTATAACCGAGCATTTTGCATATCCGTTTTCAAAGCTGACTTCAACTATTTTGTTTATCCCTTCGCTATAATCTATATTGGTAACATATTCCTCGGTTTTTCCGCTGGGCAGAGCAATGTTCACATAATAGCTTGTGTATGAATCAACAGAACCGCTTTGAAATTCTTTTCTTCCTGTTCCTGCAAGATAGCCGACAACAGAGCCGCTCATATCTGCACCCGGAGTTATAACATCGGCTATGCTGCCGTTTTTACCAATTAAAGCGGTTATTGTGTCGCCAAGTTCAAAGCTGCCGCCTGAGGCAAGCTTTGAAAACGCTGCTCCGCCCTCAAGTGTATATTCCTTTCCGGAGATGGTGACAGATTGAGGCATGTCTTTGTTGGGTGAAGCACTTTGATAAACACCCGTTATCTTATCGCTGTATGATAATACCATGTTTAAATCAGGCAGATAGTATGCAACATCATAAGTTTTAAGCTGTTCTTTTGATGATGCGGTTCCGTCACGCATAACCTTGGTGTCATCATTTGTATTCCAGTTTGTACTCCAGCCGGAAGCTGAAATTGTTACAGGTCCGAGTACATTGCCGTCCTGCCATGTGATATAGTCAATCTTACCATCGGTTTTCTTGATTTTAAAAATGTCACCAAGCTGGAGTCCGGGTTTAACAGCAGAAAATGTTGTTTGTCCCTTGCCGCGGTATACGGTTGTATTGTCTGCTATTTCAAGCTGGGTAAGGCTTGAACCGTGATATGCCATAATTGAATCGGAAAGAGCAGAATAAATTACATAGCTGTCAATTTCGGAATTACTTGAATCCGGTACAAAGGCTATCAGTTTGTTTCCGTTTTTAATTGCGGCGTCACCGCTCAGACCTATATCATCGTCACTGAACGAAGAACCCTTTTTGTATGTTCCGCCGTTTGTATAAACTTCATCTGTTGCGATGGAGGAATCATCGCTGTTGTCTGCTATAAGTGTGACATCTTCTTTAATTTCCGTGTCAAAGACAGAAGCTAACTGGCTGCTCTTATCCTTTTGTTTGGTTTTAAGAGAGTTATAGATAAGCTGTGCAACCTGTCCGCGGTTCATAACCTGCCCTGCTGAGCAATCTATTCCTTTTGTGATTTCAAGGTTGTTTGCAAGACCTATCTGTCCGTATGGCCATGACGCGCCGAAATCCTCATCTGTATAGCCGAGAACACGCAGCATAATAGTCAGTGCTTCCTCGTACAGGACATCATTATCAGGCTTGAATGACGAGTCGGGATAGCCGCTGACCAAGCCTGCTGTAACGCCTACACGTACATATGGTGCTGACCAGTGCATGTAAGTTACATCATAAAACGGAGAAATTGCAAGGTTTACCGCAACGCTGTTTTTATAGCTTGAAGAAGCTACCGCGGCTTTTGTAAATTCGGCTCTGGTGACAGTGTCATATAATCTCATGTTCCCGTCCGGATCACCGGTCATAATATTTAATTCTTTCAATAATGAAAGAGAACCCGTGCTGACCTCGTCTGCGGAAACAGGTGCGGCGGTTGGGATCATACACAACGATACCGCTGCAAAAACTGAACATATTCGTTTAAAAAGCAGTTTGTTTTTCATAGCTTAACCTCTTTTATCAAAAATTTTAATCATGTCTTAATGCCTCTATCGGATTCAGCTTTGCGGCATTTTTTGCTGGCAGATATCCGAAAAGTATTCCTATGCCAACCGAAACGCTGAACGAAAGTATAATTGCACTTATCGATGGGAATGTGGTAAGATCAAGCAGCTTCCCGGCAATAACCGATAGAACTCCGCCAACTATAATGCCGAGAATTCCGCCGACGCCGCTGACTGTACCGGCCTCAATTATAAACTGAGAAAGAATATCGCGGCCTTTTGCACCGAGGGATTTTCTGATTCCGATTTCACGTGTTCTTTCTGTAACGGAAACAAGCATAATATTCATAATACCGATTCCGCCGACCAATAGGGAAATCGCAGCAATACACACAAGCAAAAGCTTCATTTTGTCAACCATTTCAGTTGCTTTATCAACCAATTCCTGGAGATTTGAAACTCTGAAATAGTCGCTGTCGCCGAGTTTTTTCTCCAGCATTTCTTCAAGTGTATCCATTGCGGCGGAAATTGAATCCTCATCCTTTGCGTTTATGGTATAAGAGGAGGGATGTGCCGCGCCTGAGAATCTGAGAGCCACCGTATACGGTATATAGATTATGTCATCACCGCCGCCGCTTTCCGAATCATCTGTTTCGGAGAGCACACCTACTATAAGATAGCTGTCACCGTTTATTTTAATAGTTTTATTGAGAGCGGATTCCATACCAAAGTATTCACGCTGAATATATGTACCTATAACGCACACCTTTTTTTTGTTTTCTACTTCGAGATATTGAATAAACCTTCCGCTCATAAGTTCAAGCCTTTTAAGGTCATAGTATTCTTCGCTGACGCCGGTAACTGTTGTGGTGGTAGAAGAATCAGAGCCGGATTTTACTGTTGCCTGCATCATCGAAACCGTAGGAGAAAGCTCAGCATAAAGCTCCGGGTGTTCATCTCTGAGAGCATATATCTCATCCTCATCAACAGTTCGGCTGCCGCCTCGGTTTGTAGTGCTGACAGTAATAGCGGTTATTCCCATTTCGGAAAACTGATCCTCTATCATGTTTGTCATACCGTCCATAAGGCTTATCAGTATGATTACAGCGCCGACGCCAATAATAATTCCTAGCATGGTCAAAAATGAACGCATTTTGTCATAAAGAATATTTGACAGTGCAAGCATAAAGGATTTTTTGATACTCATGCACTCACCTCCGGATCTCCGGCGTGGGCAATAGGAGCGAATTTTGTTATGTCAGCCTCGCCGTCATATACTATCTGTCCGTCTGCAACTCTGATTACACGCTCTGCTTGTGCGGCAATGGAGTTATCGTGCGTAATCAATACGATAGTATTGCCCTCTTTATGCAGCTGTTTAAGAAAGTTAAGAACCTCCTTACCGGTTTTGGAATCCAATGCACCGGTAGGCTCATCTGCAAGTATGATTGAAGGATCTCCTGCCAGAGCACGCGCGATAGAAACACGCTGCTGCTGTCCTCCGGACAGCTGAGAAGGCAAATTCTTCGCCTTAGCCTTTAAACCTACCTTGTCAAGTGATGCCAGCGCTCTTATAGCTTGTTCCTTTTCATTAAGACCGGCATAAAGCAGCGGAAGCTCTACATTCTGCTGCACATTAAGCTTTGGAATAAGGTTATATTGCTGGAATATAAAGCCAAGCTTTTTATTGCGTATTTCCGCAAGCTCATTATCATTCATGTGGCTTACATCCTTGCCGTCGAGAAAATACTCTCCGCTTGTCGGTCCGTCCAGGCAGCCTATTATGTTCATACAGGTTGATTTTCCGCTTCCGGACGGGCCGACTATTGCAACAAATTCACCTTTTGCAATGGTCATGCTGATACCGTCTATTGCATGAACCTCACTGTCGCCCATCTTATATATTTTATAAATATTTTTAAACTCTATCAACGGTGTCATCAGCGCATACCTCCACCCATGCCGCCGCCACCGCCGCCGGAAGGAGGTCCGCCCATGCCGCCGTCCATACCGCCGCCGGGGCCACCCATGCCGCCGCCCATGCCGGGTATTATCATCATGGAATCATCGCCGCTTGATTGACGCAGAATATAAATGCTGTCACCCTCTGAAAGACCATCAGTGATTTCGATATAGTCATCATCACTTATACCGGTAGTAACTTTAACGCTGTGATAGCCGTCAGGGGCATTATCCTTATCATCTGTTTTATTACCCTTTACATATACAATATCACCGCGGTTTACAGCATTTACAGGTACTGTAAGAACATTTTCTGCACTGCTTACGGTAATTTCGGCTTCAATATTCATTCCCGGCAGCAGATAATCGTCAAAATCGTTTATCCTTACCTTCACCGGGTAGGTGGTTACACCGTTAGAAGTAGTGCCGCTGATTGAAACATTTTCTACAATTCCGTTATAGACTGTACCTTCGCACGCATCGGCTGTAATTGTAACTGCCTGACCAACGCTGATGTTTTTAACGTCAAGCTCATCTACGTTAAGAGTAAAGCACAGGCTGCTCATATCATAAATCAGAGCAAGCTCTTTTACGCTTGAATTAGACATTTCGTATTTATCACCGGCAGACAGATTTTTTGTTATAACTTTACCGGAGATAGGAGCGGTTATGCTGTAATCTTTAAGCTGATTCTCCAGTTTTTCTTTTGACAGCTTGCTGTCCTCCACGGATAGTCTTGCTGAGTTTAATTTGGAATCGTATTCCATATCAATTATACCAACTGTTGCATTTTTAGAAACAGAGTCGTTTTCTGAAATATACAGTGAGGAAAGTGTTCCGGACGCTTTGGCGGTAATTGTGCGTTCTTCTGTTGGCTCAAATTTACCGACATCATTGCAGGCGATAGAGCCTATCATCGCGGTAACCGAATCTCCTGTGTTTACAGCGCCGGGATTTCTGACCTCAATAGTAACATAGCAAACGTTCATATGACCGTTTAATGCCTGAGAGGCAGAGCCAACGTGGGTTACAGTTCCGTATAATACAGAGCCTGTTCCCACAAGAGTAAGCGTTGCGGAGTTTCCTGTGTAAATATTTGAGGCATCTGCTGCATTAAACGGAACCTTTGCTTTTAATACAGAAGTGTCGCTGACAGTAGCAATTTTAGTGCCTGCACCGACGGTTTCACCTGCCTTAACAAGAACCTCCTTTACGGTGCCGGATATATCCGATTTTATGTAGGCGTCTTTTGTTTCATCAAGAGTATCCTGATAGGACTGCTCTGCCTTTTCTATACCGATGTCGGCACTTGTGATACTTGTTTCCATAGAACTGCTGTCAAACTTATACATAAGCTGACCTTTTGTAACTATATCACCCTCCTCGAACGGAGCCTCTGTAATTTCTCCGGATACAAGAGAAGTAATTGAATATTCTTTGTTTGGCTCAATGGTGGAACTGCCTGTTATAACAGATTTGATATCGCGGCGCTCAACGGTTGCTTCGTTTGAAACCTGAGCTGCATCGTCTTTCTTTTTATTTCGTGTAACAGGAATAGCTATACCTGCAATAATTGCAAGTATGATTATTACAGACCAAACCTTATGGTTTTTTATAAACTGTCCGATTTTTTTGAAAACAAATCCGATACCAGACGGGATTTTCCTAAGAAAACCGAGTGGAGATTTTTGTTTTGATGAATTATGCATATCTATTCTCCTCCGATAAAAATTTATATCCATATGATAATAAGTATATATTGGCAACCTTAAAAAAACCTTAAAAAAATTTTAATATTTTTTAAACAATGTATTTTTTAATTTTTTTATATCATTCGGAACGGTTTCCTCACAAATGTCAAGGAGTTCTTCAAACAATGACAAAAAAAGATTTGTTTTGTCATGACCGAGTTTGCTGAATACAAGCGAAAACTTCTCATGCAAAGCTTTTACGGAATCGTCCAAAACGGCAGTTCCTGCCGCTGTAAGATTGACAAATGCTTTTCTGCGGTCGGATTTATCCGTAGTTCTTTGCAAAAAGCCGCGTTCCTCCAGATTGTTTAGCATCTGTGAAATCGCAGATTTGCTGACCATCAAGGTTTGACTCAGCTCAGAGGTACTTACCTTGTCGTTTTCACTTATTTTACGGATAAGCTGCATCAGGACAAACTCCTGACGGGTAAGGTCGTGATCATCTGAAGAATGATTAAGATTTTGCCGTAAGCGATTGGCAAGTGAATAAAACTTTTCGGTGAAAATATCATCCATAGGTATTCCTCCCAGATTTGTTTAGATGCTTAATAATTTTAAACCTAAAATAATTTTGTGTCAACAAAAATATATACATTTATAATGAATATTTCTATCTAAAATTATAAAAATCATATAAAATCAAAAAAACTCTTGCAAAATTTTCTTTTAATGATATAATTAAAGGACAGATGTTTTTAAGTTTTTTTAGGAGGTGTACTATGCCAGGAGGAGAACAGGTAGCAGGCTCATTTGCTCCGCTTATTATGATGGTGCTGGTTTTGGTCGTATTTTATTTTATGCTTATACGTCCTCAGCGTAAAAAGGAGAAGAAGCTGCGTGAAATGATTGCTGCGCTTAAGGTTGGTGACGAGGTTGCGTCAATCGGCGGTATCCACGGAAAGATCGTCCGTATAAAGGATGATGTTTTTGTGCTTGAAACCGGAGTAGGTACGACAAAGTCTTATGTGACTCTGGAACGCGCGTCTATCAGCAGACTTATAAAAGAAGGAGCTGCAAAAGAAAAGGATGTTGCACCTTTGCCGGATGATGCCGGTGAGGCGCAGGATACAACGGAAGCATAGCTTATTTGACAAAAGGTCTATTTTAGCTTTCAGGGACATATATTTTAGTATAAATATATGACAGGGGGCTTTTAAAATGACAAAGGAAGTATCCGGCGGCGCGGGCAATATAATATACGCACTTAAGGCTGCTGTATTTAGTTTTGCGGCTACATTTGCAGTGCTGTTTATATGTGCTCTGGCTGCCGTATATACTGCAGCAACGGATTCGGTAATTTCGCTTATGACTGCCGCATCATCATGCATATGTGTAATGTGGGGCGGTTTTATGCTTTCACGGCGCATTGGCAGCCGCGGCTTGCTCAGCGGCGCACTGCTTGGATTGATATATGTTATTGTACTGTATTTAATCGGATGTATTGTGCTCGGAAGGATGACGTTCGGCATTGCGCCTGTACTGACAGGTATTATCTGTATAGGCTGCGGTGCAATCGGAGGAATAATCGGCGTAAATGCCAAAACCGGACGCAGGAGAAGATAAAATATAAAGGAGAATTAAGATGAAAAGAATTAAAACTTTAAATGAAGCTACATTAAAGAAAAGCGCTGCAAAAGGCGGCTGCGGAGAATGTCAGACCTCATGCCAGTCAGCTTGCAAGACATCTTGCACGGTTGCAAACCAGAAGTGTGAGCAGGCGTAAGTTACGCTTGTTTGAACTGACGGGGCAAATGTCCCGTCAGTTTTTTGTGTGTTTGGCTTCTATTTGCTGAAGGAAGCCGAGAAAGTATTGACTATTGCCTATGCGGCAGAGAAGGAGATAAAAATGGTTCATGCCTTTCATATGAAAGATAAATACATTGCATTGGATGTAAACAGCGGTTGTGTCCATGTAGTGGACAAGCTTACTTTTGATGTTATAAATTATATGTGTGATAATGATTTGCTACCGGAAGAAAGTATTAAAGAAAAGGTCTTTGCTTCCTTTAATAACAGCAGTGAAAATGATTTGCAAGAGGTTTGGGATGACATAACAGAGTTATATAAAAAAGATGCACTGTTTTCAAAGGATGAGTATGCTGACATTGCAGCAAATCTAAAGCACACTTCGCCTGTAAAGGCGTTGTGCTTGCATGTGTCACACGACTGTAATTTAAGGTGCGAATATTGCTTTGCTGATGAAGGAGCATATCATAACCGCCGTGAGCTTATGAGTGCGGAAACAGGAAAGAAAGCTATGGATTTTCTGATAAAACACTCAGGCAGCAGACGCAATCTTGAAGTTGATTTCTTTGGCGGAGAGCCGTTAATGAATTTTGGGGTTGTAAAGGAGGTCGTCGAGTATGCGCGCGAGCAGGAAAAGATACATGACAAGAACTTTCGCTTTACAGTGACAACAAACGGCGTATTGCTGAATGATAATAACATTGACTACATAAATAAGAATATGTCAAATGTTGTACTCAGTATAGATGGCCGCAAGGAGGTAAACGACAGAGTTCGCTGCCGTGTTGACGGGAGCGGTTCATATGACAGTATTCTTCCCAAATTGCTGAAGGTTGCTGAAAGCAGAAATCAGGATAATTATTATGTCCGCGGAACATTTACAAGATACAACCTTGACTTTTCAAATGATGTACTTCATCTTGCGGATCTCGGATTTAAGCAGACCTCAGTTGAGCCGGTAGTAAGTGAACCGGATGCTCCGTATTCCATAAGAGAGCAGGATCTGCCTCAGATTTATGATGAATACGAGAAGCTTGTTGATGAATACATACAACGAAAAAAAGACGGAAACGGTTTTAACTTTTTCCACTTTATGATTGATCTTGATCAGGGGCCGTGTGTAATAAAGAGGCTTTCCGGCTGCGGTGCAGGCTGTGAATATCTTGCTGTTGCTCCTAACGGAGATGTATATCCCTGTCACCAGTTTGTCGGAAACGAGGAATACAAAATGGGAAGCATAGACAGTGATGATATAGACCAAAAAATACGCAAAACATTTGAAAACTGCAATGTATATACAAAACCAAAATGCAGGGAATGCTTTGCAAAGTTTTATTGCAGCGGCGGATGTATGGCAAATGCCTGTCTTTTAAACGGCGATATAAACGAACCGCATGAAATAAGCTGTAAACTGCAGAGAAAACGTGTTGAATGCAGCCTTTATGCAAAAGCGAAGGAAGCAGAAGCTTAAATTTATCTTACAATTTAAACTTTATACTTGACTTGTAATTGCTATGAGGTTATAATAAGGCGTTGTTTGAGTTTAGAGCGTTGATATGGGAGGGGATTATATTGCCGGTAAGATACAGCACAGCAAGACTTGCTTTAGCGCTTGTTTTTGTAATAGTTTTATCACTGGTGTTTTCTTTGCTTGTAAACGTTGCTGTTTCGGTTGACGGCACATACAAGCCAGATGAGATACCGGAACTTAACTGTATAAGCAAGACGGCTTCTATGAGTACCCCGCCAGAACCTGCTGCATCTGGCTCGTACAGAGCGTCATTTATAATATCTGCAGACAACACGGATAAAACTCAAAGAGCAGATTTGTTTTTCTGCAGCGGTTTTTGTGAATATATAAACGGAAACGGCGGCTGCGGAGCTGTAGCAAAATTTTTTTCCGGTATTCCCGGCGGCAGAATTTTGACTTGCAAAACAGTAATGATTTGCTGAGTTTTGCTGTATTAGCGAATGAAAATTATTAAACACTGAATAAATAAAAAACAAAGGAGGAACAAAAAGTGTCAAGAAGTATTGTAAAATTTACAGCTATAATACTTGTTATTGCAGCACTTTTATATGTCGGATGCATGGGCGTTGATTTTACCGATAAGTTCGGCATATACGGTGTCCTTGAAGATGGCGGTGTCACTCAGGGACTGGATTTAAAGGGCGGAACGGTTATCGTGTATAAAGCACAGGCTGATTCCGTAACAGAGGATGATATGAGTACGGTGGTAAGTATGCTCAGAACCCGTCTTGACGGTCAGGGCTATACCGAAGCAACCGTTACAAGACAGGGAACAGACAAGGTTCGTGTGGAACTTCCCGATGTGCAGGATGCACAAAAGGCGGTTGAAACACTCGGTGCTACAGCTCAGCTGATATTTGCTGAAAGCGTATCACAGGATCCCGAAGATTCTACAAAGGTTATAGCAGAAAAAGAGGTTATGACCGGTAGCGCAGTAAAGAGTGCTTCTGCAGAGTTCGGTCAGACAGAGCAGGGAATGAAGAAAAGCTCCTACTATATCAGCCTTGAACTTACAGATGAAGGCCGTGACGCTTTCTCTGAGGCAACAGGAAGACTTATAGGTCAGCCGATTTACATTCTGATGGATAATAAAATTCTTTCTGCTCCTAATGTAAATTCAAGAATAGACAGCAACAGCTGTATAATAACAGGTGATTTTACTGCAGAGGAAGCAAAGGCTTTGGCTTCAAACATAAAATCCGGACAGCTTCCGTTCTCGCTTGAGCAGGTAGAGGTTCGTACTGTCAGCGCAACTTTGGGTGACGAAGCACTGTCAAAGGCAATGACAGCCGGCGTTATAGGCTTGATTCTTGTATTGATATTCATGCTTTTGGTTTATCGCATACTTGGCTTGATGGCTGATATAGCTCTGATGGGATATGTAGCAATCGTATTCCTGATTTTAGCAAACCTGCACATTAACCTTACGCTTCCGGGTATTGCGGGTATTATTCTTTCAGTAGGTATGGCAGTTGATGCAAACGTTGTTATATTTGAACGTGTAAAGGAAGAACTTAAACTCGGTAAAACTGTACGCAGTGCCGTTGATGCCGGATTTAACCGTGCACTTTCAGCCGTTGTGGATTCAAATGTTACCACTATAATTTCCGCTTTAATTCTGTGGTGGCTCGGAACAGGTACAATAAAAGGCTTTGGTATAACACTTCTTATAGGTATCGTTGTATCTATGCTTTCAGCTATCTTTATCACAAAGTTCCTGCTCAAGCAGATGATAGGAATGAATGTTAAAAACCTGTGGCTCTATGGTATCAGCAAAAAGTCTGAATCTGTAGAATCACTGAAAGGAGGCAAAGCATAATGTTTGATATTGTAAAGCATAAAACAATATTTTTAACAATAGCACTTGTTGCTGTTTTGGCGTCTGTTGCCTCACTGATTTTCAGAGGATTTAACCTCGATACCGACTTTGCGGGAGGTATGGCAATAACGTATCGTGTAGGCAGTGATTTTACCGTATCCGATGTCCAGGAAATCGTAGATAAGGCTCTCGGAAACGACCAGAGTCCGTCATCTGTTCAGCAGTCGGGCGAAGAAGTAATAATTAAATTCGGATTTGACAACAGTCTGACAACTGATGAAGAACGTTCTGACTTTTCTATGGAAAAGGTTTCGGCTATAACAGCTGCTCTGCAGGAAAAGTACGGCGCTCCGACAGAGGATAATCAGGACAGCGGTGTTATCCTCAAGAACCAGGATATTGTTTCACCGTCAACAGGTCGTGACTTGGCACGTTCTGCTTTGTATATGTCGCTTTTGGCATGTGTGGCAATTCTGCTTTATGTAACCTTCCGTTTTGAGTTTACCTCCGGTGTGGTTGCGATAGTTGCATTGGTACATGATGTTGTTCTGTTGCTTGGTATTTACTCAATCACCCAGATGTCTGTTGATACCAACTTTATTGCAGCTATCCTTACCGTTTTGGGTTATTCAATCAATAATACAATAGTTATTATGGACAGAATCAGAGAGAATACCCGTCATGCAAGAAAGGAAACCTATGGCGAGATTGCAAATGCAAGTATAGTACAGACCATGACACGTTCCGTGAATACAACAGTTACAACGCTGCTGACAATCGGAATGGTTTATATCATGGGTGTACCGTCAATACGTGCGTTCTCACTGCCGATTATCATCGGTATTGTTATTGGTTTCTATTCTTCAGTATTTGTATCCGGTCCGCTGTGGGCTATGTGGAGAGATTCTGCTGTTAAAGGGAAAAAACAGGCAGCAAAATAAAATAAATAACTTAAAAAGCTCTGTGGCTGAAGTCACAGAGCTTTTTAGATTTTATGATTTGCTTTTAGGTTTAAATATCAGTGCTACAAGAAATCCAAATAATACAGATGCTCCGATTCCGCCTGCCGCAGCTTCTGTACCGCCGGTAATTATTCCAAGTATACCGTGTTCCTGTATGCCCTTTATTACTCCGCGTGCAAGAACATTCCCAAAGCCGACAATCGGAACCGTTGCGCCCGCTCCGGCGTAACTGATAAGAGGCTCGTACCAACCGAGTCCGCCTATTATAACTCCGAGAGTTACAAATAAAACCAATATTCTGCCGGGAGTCATTTTTGTTTTGTCTATAAGAATCTGGGCAACAACACAGATAAGTCCGCCAACCCAGAAAGAATTTATATACTGCATATTATCTCCTTATCTGCCGCTGTATAACGGCAAAATCATTCACAGTGTATTGCTGCTGCGTGCGCGATTCCGGGAACAGATTCACCCTGAAGGCTTGACGTAGGACTCAGCAATGCCCCCGTTCCTATTGCCAGAACATTTTTTAGTTCTCCGTTATTCATACGTTTTAAAATATGTCCGCACAGTACAGAGGCAATACAGCCGCAGCCGCTTCCTCCGGCATGCACATCCTGTTCCTGTAAGTCATAAATCATGCATCCGCAGTCGTTGTAATTTTTTGAAATATCATAGCCATCTTTTGCAATCAGCTCTATAAGAATCTCTCTGCCGACCTTGCCTAAATCGCCTGTCAGTATCAAATCATAGTCGGACGGTTTTTTGCTGCTGTCTTTGAAGTGTGCAAGCAGCGTGTCATATGCTGCGGGTGCCATTGCCCCGCCCATGTTGTTGGCGTCTTTTACTCCCATATCGCATATTTTTCCTGTAGTAATTTCTGTTATATACGGTCCGGTACCGTTTGATGATAGAACCAAAGCGCCGGCACCGGTAACTGTCCATTGTGCAGTGGGAGTTCTCTGACCGCCATATGCAAGCGGAGTTCTGTATTGGCGTTCTGCTGTGCAGAAATGGCTTGATGTTACAGCTGCTGTATTGTCTGCAAATCCTCCGTCAATCATTGCGGCAGACAGGCTGAGGCTTTCTATCATTGTAGAGCATGCGCCGTAAACACCGAAAAACGGAATATCAAGCTCGCGCAGTCCAAAACCTGCGCCGATGCACTGATTCAGTAAATCTCCGGCAAAAATGTATTCAATATCAAATAAATTAAGACCGGCTTTTTGCACGGCAAGCTTTACAGCTTCACGCTGCATCTTGCTTTCGGTTTTTTCCCATGTTTCCTCATTCCATTCTGCATCAGGCATAATTATGTCAAAATCACTGCCGATGGGGCCTTCGTTTTCTTTTGTTCCGCATATTGCGGCACTTCCTTTTATATATACTTTTTTATCAAACCGTACCGTTTGCTTTCCTATCCGTTTTTTCATTTTCAGCCTCCGAAAATCTGTAAAATATAATATATGATGCCCACAGCGACCGATGAAGTAATGCCATACACAAGTACAGGACCTGCTATCGTAAACATTTTTGCGGCAAGCCCAAGTACAAGACCTTCGCGCTTAAATTCCATAGCTGGAGAAACTATAGCGTTTGCAAATCCGGTAATCGGTACAATGGTTCCGGCGCCGGCATATTTGGCAATTTTGCTGTATAAACCAAGACCTGTAAGCAATGCTCCGAGAAAAATCATAGTGATACTTACAGCCATTCTTGCATCGCTGTCAGGTAAATGACACACGTTTTTATAAAAATCCATAAATCCTTGACCGATTGTGCAGATGATTCCGCCAAAAATGAAAGCGGAAATCATATCCTTCCAAAGCGGACTGTCAGGTGATTTTTTTTCAAGATAATCAAGATATTCCTGCTGTGTATAATCCATAAAACCCTCCTGAAATGTTTATTTTTGTGTAGTATCTGTAAAAAAGAAAATTTTATGCTTGAAGATGTGGCGGTATCTGTGATATAATAACTATAATATAATTCCGGGAGTGAAAATAATGAATCAGTTAAAAATAATGCGGATAAACGAGCTTGCAAAAAAATCACGCGGAATCGGATTAACCGAAAAAGAGGCTGAGGAGCAAAAGCAGCTGCGTGCGGAGTATCTGGCGGCTGTGAGAAGGAATTTGAAACATCAGCTTGATAATATAGAAATTGTATAAAAGTTAATAACGTTTTTTTATCGGCTATCCCTGAACATTAGACTGAAGCTCTGATGTCAGGGAGCTTTTTTTATGTAAAAACGCTGTTATTTATTATTTCATGAACATATATTATATCTATCTCTGTGCGCCTGACGAAAATTTATAAATTGCATATGAATATTTATATTTTACACTTGAATTAGTATATAAATTTTAATAGAATAAAATAGTAAATATAAATTACTTTGAGGTATTGATTTATGAAATACAGTTTAAAAAGAAAAAGGACAGTGGCATTGCTTTGGCTTGCAGCATATGCCGCCCTTTTAATTATACCCTTTTTCGGAAACCTATACATATTATTATCAGTAAATTCTGCCGTTAAGCATGAGACCGAAAGCAAATACAGATATTTTTTGAAAAGTCTTTCAACCAATATTGATTCTGCGCTTAAAACAGTAATTGTCACGGGAAATATAATACAGGAAAGTGCTGCGGTAAATAAACTGGCAGAAGCAACGGAAATTACTCCGCAGATTTTATATGACCTTGCACAATTAGGAAAAGAAATGCGAAAAACAACAGACAGAGGCGACTTTGTTGAAAGCTTTGTATACTATCCGCGGATAGATAAAATCGTTACATCGCAAAACTATTATGATGCAAAGGATTATTTTGAATCCGATGTTTTACATAGCGGAGAAGAATACGAGAACTATAAGGGGACTCTCAAAAAGCAACCATATGACGGCGTTATAAAGACAACCCAAAAAGATGAAAAGGGAAATGAAAAAGATGTATTTGTTTTTATGAGCGCAATAGGTCAGAATTATAATCTTAAATACGTTATAGGTATTACGGTTGATGTCAAAGGGCTTTTTGGTACGGAATTTGATGAAAACAACGGTGAAGTTGCCGTTCTCAAACAGCGCGGCGACATATATTTTTCCACTAATGCCGATTTGACGTCGGCAGAGCTTGATGCAATAAAAGGTATGAAACCCTTTGAAACAAGGAAAATAACTATTCAGGGCAAGGATGCCGGAATTTCGTATGTTGGCTCGGAAATCTCAAACTATAAATATGTTTATATAGACCATGCAGGATACGTTTATACTGCGGCAAATAAAATAATGCTGATAGGCGCAGGGGTATCTTTAATTTGTCTTGTGTTGATGGGCGTGATTCTGTATCGGCTTTACGGATGGAGCTATCTGAGTTTAAAGGAAATAATGCAGGGATTTAATGCCGGCGGAGATGTACGCCGTGATGAAAATGAATTTGAGTTTATTAAGCGTCAGATAAAGCTTAATATGCAGCGACAGAGAACTATGGAGGAGGAAATAAACAACCATATAGAGATTCTGCGCGAAGAATTTTTAATCGAGCTTATGCGCGGAAGTATAAATGATTCTGTCTATATAGAAGAAGGATTCAGAAAAAACAATATTACATTTAAAGGAAAATACTTCTGTATAACAGTTATATATGTTCGTGATATGGGAATTTTAAGAGATGTCAGCCTTAAGAACACATACTTTATTATAAAGAATATTATGAGCGATATATGCCGCGGTGAAACATATTATTCTGCCGAATACGGAGATCGTTTGTATTGTATATTCAATTTTGAACAAAACGCTAATATTCATCAGCATTTGAGGACTCTCCTTAACGAGTGCGGCGAGGTTACAAAAACAGCGACAGAAATTGTGTTTTCTTCAGTTACCAGTGAGGTTGGTGTAGGATTAGAGTCGCTGCATCATCTTTATGAGAGCGCCGGAACCGGAGTTAATCTGAGCGAGTTTTACGGTATGGATGAACATATCTTTAAAGAGGATATTGAAACCATGTACGCAGAGCCGGATGCAGAGTATTTGGGAAATACTGAAAATGAGATAATAATGTGCATAAAAACAGGCGACGAGAAGAATTTAAAAACTCTGCTTGACAGGCTGTTTGCGGATCAAATTGCGCTCAATCACCGTTGGGTGGTAATGGGCAGGGCGTATTCTGTCCTGAACAGTATTTTTAAGATTATTGACGGACTGGATAATTCAAGTGCAAAGGAGGCTTTTGATAAGCTTAACTCTTTCAGAGAATACGATAATATCGGAAGCATAAAAGCTTTCGTTTACGAATACGGGGTGTATGCCATGAAAATTTTAGACAGCAGCAGCGAAGAAAAGTCAGAGCTGTATCAAAAAGCAGTAGAGTATATAAATAATCATTATACAGAGCCTGATCTTAATGTAAACAAGGTAGGAGAAGAACTTGGCGTTACGTCAATATATCTTGCATATGTAGTAAAGCAAAATTCCGGTATGAAGCTTAGTGAATATATAGCAAAACTGCGTATTGAAACAGCGAAAGAGCTTCTGGAGTCGGATCACGATATGAAAATCGAACAAGTTGCTGAGGAATCGGGATTCTGGCAAAATCGTACATTCTATAACACGTTTAAAAAATATACCGGTCTTACGCCGACTCAATACAGAAACCTAAATAAAGGAGAATAGAATATGTTATCAGAAAAAGATAGAAAATGGGCAAAGGAAACATGGAAAAAGCTTGATGACAAGCTGAGCGTTGTTTCGGTACGTTCTAAAGAAAAAATACCGTTCTGGAGTCATGACGGGATGCATGACGATATGACAAAATCAAATATAAACTGTTGGACAAACGGATTCTGGCCGGGACTTATGTGGCTTATGTATTCCGCAGAGAAAAAGGAGTGTTATAAAGCTGCCGCCGAATGGAGCGAGGAACAGCTTGACAAAGCACTGTTAAACCATGTCGAACTCAGTCATGATGTTGGTTTTATATGGCGTCTTGCATCTGGATTCGATTATGCAATCACCGGTTCAAATGAGGCGCGTAATCGTCAATTCAGAGCAGCGGATCATCTTATGTCAAGGTTTAATCCGGCAGGCGGAGGCTTTATCCGGGCGTGGAATCACGGTGATTATAATCCTGCTCTTGCAGGCTGGACTATTATAGATTGTATGATGAATTTACCGCTCCTGTATTGGGCGTCTGAGGAAACGGATGATCCGAGATTCAGATTTGTTGCTGAAAGTCATGCAGACATGGTGCTGAGAGATCATTTCAGACCTGACGGAAGTGTAAAACACGTTGTAAACCATAATCCCTTTACAGGCGAAGCGCTTGGGGATATGGATGATACCCAGGGACAAGGCTTTGGCAGCGGTTCTGCTTGGTCGCGTGGTCAGTCGTGGGCGCTTTACGGAATGGTTCTGTCGTATATACATACCGGAAAGGAAGAATACCTTGACGCGGCAAAGCGTTCTGCACATTACTTTATTTCATCACTCAGTCTTAGCGGCTGGCTGCCGCTGTGTGATTTCCGCGCTCCGCTTGAACCTGTTTATTATGATACAAGCGCAGGAATGTGCGCCGCGTGCGGAATGATAGAAATAGCAAAGCATGTGCCGGAATATGAGAAGCATTTGTATGTTACTGCGGCATTAAATATGCTGAAAGCAGTGGAGAAAGAGTTTGCAGACTGGTCGCATGAAACCGATTTTATAATCGGAGGCGCGAGCGGCTCGTACAAGGATAATGAGCATCGTCATATGAATATGATTTATGCGGATTATTATTTTGCAGAAGCCTTATACAAGCTTCTGGAGCTTGGAAGCTTAGAGTGGTAAATTGAATACTAAGGCAGCCGTTTGGCTGCCTTTTTTTGCCGTAAAACCGCATAATATTAGAAAAATTCACTTGGATATTAGGTTTTTACTCTTGAGAGCATAAGGCCCTTTTTTTATAATATATACATAAAATAAATAAAATTTTCGGATTCATATAGGATAATATGTCCGAACAGAGGAGGATTTTTATGAACAAAAGGTTTGCTGCCGCTATGGCGTTATGTCTTTCGGCAGGTATGGTTTTCAGCGGCTGCGGTGAGAAGAAAACGGCAAGCGAGGGAAGTGAAATTACATATCCGTCTGACGGAAGTGTGTACCCTATGCAGTGTGCGGATTCTTTATCTGTATACACCGCCTATGATACAGATACCGAAAAAATAAAATACTGGCAGGAAAAAACAGGTGTAACGCTTGATTTTTCATCATCAATATCCGGAACAGGCAGCGAGGCTTTGTCATTGATGATTGCCTCCGATGATCTTCCCGATATACTTATTACGGATTTAAGTACCCAGCCGGGCGGCGTACAGAAGTATGCAGATGATGGGGTTATAATCGACCTCACGGATTCAATAAAAGAATATGCACCTAATTTTAAAAAATTGCTTGATGAAAATGACGAAGTCAGAAAACTTTCTACAAGTGATGACGGCAAAAACTATTTCTTCCCTACAATAAGAGATGGAAACAAACTGCGTTCTTACAGAGGTCCGGTTATAAGAAAGGATTTGCTTGAAAAGTATAATATTGATATTCCGGAAACAATAGACGATTGGCATAACATGCTGACTGTATTTAAAAACAACGGAATTCAGTATCCGCTTTGTTATCAGGTTGATAACTATGAGCTGTACGGCGGTATATTCGGCGCATACGGCGTTGTCGCAGATTTTTATCGTGACAATGGCAAGGTTAAATACGGTTATCTTGAGGACGGAATGAGAGAGGGGCTTAAAACTCTTGCAAAATGGTACAGCGAGGGACTGCTCGATCAGAATATAGTAAACGCTTCATCAAACATGGATAACAATATGGTAAGCGGCAAATCCGCAGCAACCTTTACGACCTCCGGCGGAGGAATGGGCAAGTATCTGCGTGCAGGCAAACAGCAGACTGAGGGATACGATCTTGTAGGTGTACCGCTTCCGGTGCTTAATAAAGGCGATAAAGCGAAATTCAGTACATCGGTTTGGCCGGTTTCATATAATAACAACGGTTTTGTCACATCAAAGTGTACCAATATTGAGCTTGCGACAAGATTCCTTGACTTTGGATATTCCGAGGAAGGTCATATGCAGATGAACTTCGGTAAAGAAGGCGTAAGCTATGAAATGAAAGACGGGTATCCGACATATACTGATTTGATAATGAACAATCCTGACGGGCTATCGGTCGGCGATGCAATGACCGAGTGGATATTTGCTAACTGGTCCGGCCCGTTTGCACAGGATGAGAGATACATAGAGCAGTATAATCAATATGACCAGCAGAAAGCGGCTCTTACAAGCTGGGGTGAAAGACTTGAGATGTCAAGTGCTATGCCGCCTGTTTCGCTTACTGCGGATGAAAGTAACCGTATCAGCGTTATTATGAATAACGTAAAAACCTGTGCTAACGAGAATCTGTATAAGTTTATTATGGGAATTAAATCCGTAGATACAGATTACGATTCATTTATAAGCGAGCTTAAAGGCTTTGGTATAGATGAAGCTATAGAAATCTATACAACAGCTTTAGAGCGTTATAACAAGCGCTAAACTGAAAACAAGAAAGGAGTATGGGCGTGAATAATACATCACAAACAAAACAGAACTATTTTGCCCGTCTCGCGAAAAGTGTACTGAACTATTGTGTACGTCTGATAAAGGACATTCGGATGCATAAAGGTGCATATCTGATTGTACTGCCTGTAGTTGTGTTTTATATATTGTTTCATTACAAGCCTATGTACGGACTGATAATTGCATTTAAGAATTATTCTCCGGCAAAGGGAATTATGGGCAGCAGTTGGGCAGGCTTTAAGCATTTTGAGGATTTTCTGACAAATCCGTATTTCTGGCGTTTGATGAGAAATACGTTGACGATAAGTCTGAGCAACCTTATATTCTCATTCCCCGCGCCTATTATACTGGCGCTGTTGCTTAACGAGATAAAAAATAAAGCGTTTCTGCGCGGCTCTCAGATGATTATGTATATACCGCACTTTATATCACTGGTTGTTATCTGCGGTATGATAATAAACTTTACCGATATTGACGGAGTAATAAATGACCTTTTAAATGTTTTCGGTATAGAGCGCAAGGCATATCTTAACTATCCGCAATACTTCGTGCCGATATACGTTATATCGGATATATGGCAGGGAATAGGCTGGAACTCCATAATCTATATGGCTGCGCTGACCGGTATAGATACCTCGCTTTATGAGGCGGCAACGATAGACGGCGCGGGCAGATGGAAGCAGACGCTGCATGTGACTATTCCGGGAATTTTACCTACTATAATAATTATGCTGCTTATGAGGATAGGTAATCTTTTATCTGTCGGATATGAAAAGGTTATACTTTTGTATAATCCGCTTACATATGAAACCGCAGATATAATTTCTACATATGTATACCGTAAAGGTCTGCTTGAACAGAATTACAGCTTTTCGACCGCGGTGGGTTTGTTTAACTCGATAATCAGCTTTATTCTGCTTATCGGTGCAAATACACTAAGCAAACGCTGCGGCGAAGGTTCGTTATGGTAAGGGGGACAGAAATATGAAAACAACAAACGGACAAAAAATATTTGCAGTGTTTAATTATTTAATAATAAGCTGTCTTGTTATTATTACTCTGTACCCATTCTGGCATATTGTGATGGCGTCCTTCAGCGATTCGGCAAAGCTTATGGCGCATAGCGGTATTATATTAAAGCCGATCGGCTTCAGCACAAAGGCATATCATCAGGTGCTTAAAGACAGCACAATTATTCGCAGCTTTTTGAACACTGTATTTATAATAGTGACAAAGAATTCACTGTCAATTCTGCTGACGCTTTTCGGTGCATACTTTCTGTCCAGGAAGAACATGATGCTGACGCCTTTTATATCACTTATGGTGGTTATTACAATGTTCTTTTCCGGCGGATTGATTCCGGGTTACTTAAATGTGCGTCAGCTGCACCTTGACAATACATATTGGGCGCTGATATTGCCGTCGGCAATTACCACATTTAACCTTATTATACTCAGAACAGGCTTTCAGGGCGTTCCGGAAAGCCTGGAGGAATCGGCGCGGTTGGACGGCGCAGGTGATTTGCAGATATTATTCAAAATCCTTGTTCCGCTGGTTTTGCCGTCAATAATGGTCGTATTGCTTTATTATGTGGTGGCAACGTGGAACTCATGGTTTGACGCCATGATATATTTAAGAAAGCGTGAGCTTTTCCCGCTGCAGCTGATTCTGCGTGAAATATTGGTGGAAAGCCAGGTTAAAATGGATACCGATTCAGAAGTAACCGAGGAAACAATCCAGTATGCAGTCATGACTGTTTCGACTGTACCGATTTTACTTGTATATCCGTTTATGCAGAAATACTTTGTAAAAGGTGCTACGGTTGGTGCGGTCAAGGGATAATATGGTCGGAAAGGAGAGAATGGCTTGAAAAAACTGACAAAACTTTTAGCTTTGCTTCTTGTGACGCTTTCCGTGGCAGCTTTGGGAACAATAGCCGGCTATGCGGCTTTTGGTCTGCCTGACGGCGGAAGCGAGGACGAAGAATCAAAAGAGCTTAGCATTATGGATTTCAGTACAATGGCTTCTGTAGCAAAAACAGGCTTTGCGCCGAGCGCAGACCATGTAAAAGACGGAAAGTTTTCTGCCTATTGGAATCATAATAATAAAACGCGTGTTGATATGAATAATGTTCCGACAGACTGGTCGGATTATTATGAGCTTAATCTTTCGATGTTCAGCAAAAACGCTGCGGGAACAAAGTTTGTAATTGTTATGGTATGCGATGTAGGGTATTTTTATACTACTATAACCGCAGAGGAAGGTCAGCACGATTATTCAATAAGCTTTGGAGATATAAAGGCTCAGCCCGGATCGGACTGGAGCGGAATTAAGTATGTGAGGTTCTCCGCGGACGGCTGGTCAATGACGCCGTCATATGATGCGGAATACTGGATAAACAGCTTTAAAATAAAAAAGATAGGCGAAGGAATTGAGCGTTTATATCCGTCTGCTGATGTTGCGGCGGCATATAACGCGCTTGAGGGAAACGCCGCAGTATACGCAGGCGGCAGACAGGTTGTGTCCGGCAAGGAGGTAACCCCGTATAAGGATATAGTATGGAAGAACGACGTTACATATATTCCGGCTGAGCTGTTTAAGGATTACCTCAGTGCGTCGGTAAGCACAAAGGAATCCGAAAGCGAGATAAACGCGAATAGCGTAAAGCTTAACATAAAAGCTGACAGCAAAAATTATACCTTAAACGGAAAAAGCGGCGAGTTTAAAAACGCACCGTATAAAGAGGCAGATACGCTGTATGTTCCGGGTGAGGAAACAGCAGAGCTGCTTGGTTATCAGACAAAGGTTGATAAAAAGCTGCTTATCATGGGTGACGCAAAGGTCAGAAACTTTGATTCATACAGCAAGGTCAGCAACATGCGCGAGATTGCAGGCTATCTTGCGTATCACGAGGATGTAGATCCAAATTCCATATCAAAGGAAGAAATGAAGCTTGCCAAAGACCGCTGGAGATATTCTATTGTCGGTGATGAGAATATAGACCTGAATGATGAGTCGATTAAAGAAATTGTACGACAGATTGGTTTGAAGGGCAAGGCGTCATGGAATCTAATGGATAAATCCAATCCGGATTCATTGTTCCTCGGTAAAGCGCCGACAAACTCTGCAAACATGACCACTGAATATACACAGATATATTATATGGCGCTGGCGTGGGCGCAGTACGGATCTGAATTCTATCACAATGAGGAGCTGCTTGATGATATACTGTATGCTCTTGACTGGATGTTTGAAAACCGCTATGGATATGACGAAATAGAGAATAATCCCGACAAGGTGTGGCGCGATCATACTCTGACCAACTGGTATGACTGGCAGATAGCCTCACCGGAATTACTGACAGATATAATGATGCTGGTTGAGGATTATCTCACGCCGGAACAAAAAACAGATTATCTTGCTTTCTTCCAATATTGGGTACATGAGCAATGCTACAACTCGATGCACGTTGATGCAGGTATGAATGTTTTGCGTACCGATAGAAACTGGATAGGCTCATCACTTCTGCGTGAGGATGGCGTTGATTTGCTTGACGCGGTAAGCTGTCTGCACAACTGCTTCAGTTGGGCTGATACGTTTTCAACAAGAGAGGGCTTCTTCAGCGATGGCTCATACGTATTCCATTATAAGCACCCAATGTCGGCGCAGTACGGTATGCAGCAGTTTGAATACTCAGGACCGGTTCTTTCATTTATAAGCGGAACAAGCTTTGATTTTAAAAACCCAAGACGTGAGAATATATTTGACTGGACCTTTGACGCATACGAGCCGATAATCTATGACGGTGCCATCTTCAGATTTGTAAAAGGCCGTTCGGTAAATTCAAGCGATCACGGCTATGGCAGACAGTTTGTAAAAGGCATGTTAAATCTTTTGGAATTTGCCGACAGCGAAAATTCGGCAAATATGAAGTCGCTGATTAAATACTATGTTGAAACCGAAAAGGCAACCAATTACAGCGACAGTTCATTGTCCGTATGTCAGCGTCAGCAGATTTTAGATATTATGAATGATGAAAACATAAAGCCGAGAGAGGATTATTATATCAGCAAGACCTATTATAACATGGATAAGGTTGCACATCAGCGTAAGACATGGGCAATCGGAATCTCAATGTCATCAAGCCGTATCTATGATTATGAGTGTATCCACGGCGAGAACCTGACAGGCTGGTACACATCAGACGGTATGACACAGCTTATGCTTCAGAATGACCAGAAGCAGTTTACGGTAAATTATTGGAACAATGTTGACCCGTATAAGTATCCGGGTACAACAGTGGATACACAAAAGCGTGACGCGCATACCATTGATACGGGTAATGCTTTTGTCAAGGATTTTGACTTTGTAGGCGGTGCTACCATAGATAACGAGTATTCAACCGCTGCACAAAAGCTGAACGGCTTTCATTTGGACGAAGACAAAACCCAAGGCACCGGAAATGTAATAAAAGCGCATAAGTCAACGCTTGTTGCACAAAAGTCATGGTTTATGTTTGATGATGAGGTTGTGTGCCTCGGTGCGGGAATAAACGCCGATGACGGCTTTGATGTGCGTACTATAGTAGAAAACAGAAAAGCCAATAAGATGGAAAGTCTTATACCTGAGGATCAGATTACACCGGAAATTGAAGTAAAAGCGGTGGAGGCATCACAGACACCTCAGTCTGAAAACACTGCCGAAAATACCCTCGACAGAGATTACGGAACAAAATGGGCAGGTGAGGGGGCGTGTGATATAACATATGATTTCGGCGAGGTTAAGACAGTCGGTATGGCAGGCTTTGCATTCCTCAACGGTAATAAGAGAACACAAAAGATTGACATTGATGTATCAACAGACGGTGAAAACTGGACAAAGATATTCAGCGGCAACAGCGGCGGTAAGACCGAGGGACTTGAGATATTCGACTTAAAGAATACCGAAGCACGCTATGTCAGACTTGACAGCTACGGCAATTCAGACGGCGGTGGTTGGGTAAGTCTTTCTGAGGCAGTATTCTACGGCGCATATACCGGAACGGAAGCAAAGGTAGTAGAGCCTGTATATGTTGCAGCTGAAAAAATCAATGTAAACGGCGAAAACATTACATTGGGCGAGGACGAATATACCACTGACGATACAAGCTATGTAAGCATGGAGAATGTCGCAGGCTATTACTTCCCTGAAAAAGGAAGCCTTACCATGAGAAAGACCTCCGGTACGACAAGCTTCTTTGAAATGTGGCTCAATCACGGTGTAAGTCCAAAGGGACAGGGATATGCTTATGTTATTCTGCCGAATATGACAGCAGAGCAAACAAAGCAGTATGCCGAAAATCCGGGTGTAGAGATACTCAGTAATACGGATAAACTTTCAGCCGTACGTGATAAGAGCACAGGTACAACCGGCGTAGTGTTCTGGGAACCCGGTACATTTGATGGTTTTACCGTTGAAAAGCCTATGATTCTTATGTATAAGGAAACCTCTGACGGCTTGTCGCTTGTGGTATCCGATCCTACGCATAAGCTGAGCGAGCAGACAATAAAAACAAACCGTACTTTAAGTGCGGCAGAGCTTGACCATCGCGCAGAGCTGACAGACGGCGGAACGTCGATAAAGATAAACTTTACAGGTTCTGACGGCGAAAGCATAGCCTTAAAGCTGCGCAAAGGCGCTGTTGCGGCAAAGAATATGTACTTTACCGATAAAAAAGGCAATGTCATAGCTTCAGCAAATGCAGGTCAAAGCGTTATTGTTGCGGCAGATACGGATTTGTCCGATAAGAACATGACAATGCAGGTCGGACAGGATTCAGCAAGCAACAGACTGGTGGGCATAGACATAGGCGGCTATAACAAAGACAGTGCAAATCCGTATACAATGCAGGTGACGGCGCAAAACGGCGCCGCCACCCTGCACGGATTCCTTTGGCGCGGTATGACGCCTGTGTGTGAGGCATCAATATTGCCGATACTTTCATAACGGCGGATAAAATGCTCAAAAAAACATACTTGTATTAAATAAAGAAGGGATGGTTATATATGAAAAAACTTATGTCACTTTTACTTGCGGCAGCATTGATTTTGACAACTGTCGGAGGACTTTGCATATCCGTATCTGCAGATGAAACGGATATCGTATTGGGTGATTTTTCGCAGGGCGGATTAGACAGTTGGTCTCGGAGCAGCGGTGGAACGGTTGCAACAGATAATATTGTAAAAAGAGCCGGTAAGGCTTCAAGTCTTAAATGGAGCGAGCTTGGCAGCAGCAACTATATTTACTCACCGGAATTTAGTGCATCGGGAAAACAGCTTGGAGCTATGCTTGAAAAGAATTATATAAATTTTTGGGTTTATTCGGAAAAGGCAAACGGACAAAAGTTTAATTTCCTTATGTTCGATAAAACGAGCGGAGGGTATGCATATACAACTGTTACTGTTGACTGGTGTGGTTGGAAACTTGTTACATGGGACAGAAGCAAGGTAGAACTTAAAAACTTTAATGGCAAGAAAACTGAGAATGACGTAACAACAGTTGTAGAGGCGAAAGCAACGGACTCTGTATATTTTGCGCTAAATATAGGTGGCTGGAACGCAAAAGATGTGAAAGAAGATACTGTGCTTTATTTTGATAGCATTTGGTATTCGGCATCTAATCCTACAGAGATATCACAGACCGATGAAGTTACATTCAGCGTTGCAAACAACGCAACCGATATAAGCAAATCTCAAAAACAGTATGCCTTTACTGCAAATAAAGCTTTTGCGTATGGTATAGGCAACTTAAACGATTATACAGAGGTAAAAATCAACGGCACAGCGTTGACTGCCGGCACAGACTATACTGTTCAGCAGGAGCATAATGTGCTATATGTTACCTTAAACAGCAATTTGCCGGACGGTGCGTCCTGCAGCTTCGGACTTAAATCCGGAACACCGTTTGCAGACGGCTCAAATCTTGCAACTGCATTTACATCTTCGTTTACCGCAAAATCTGACTTCTTTATGATAGGCGATTTCTCACAGCCGGGAAAAACTTTTAGAGATACTGATTACACGGATCTGACAAGCGCATGGAAAATCTCCGGCAAGCCTGAGTATATGGTGCAAAATGATGAGGTAACAATGGCGGAAAAGGATTTATCGCTTAAATGGGAACTGAAAGAAGTTGAAAGTAACGGAAGTACAACAGTTTCAAACACACGTCTTTGCTCTCCGCAAATTGACAATATAGGAAATGCACTAAAATATGAT
>CAJLFL010000003.1 GCA_905205855.1 uncultured Eubacteriales bacterium
ATATGCGATACCTCTGTCGGCGCCTGCTTCGGCTTCCATGTGTCTATGCATTGTCTTGTAATATCCACACAGCCATTTTTGATTTTTCACTCCACAGTTTTCCTGCCGAAGCATAATCTGTCATTATAATATATTTGTTGTCTTTCAGTTTAACCTTTGCCGCAACTATATGATCAAAGGGAACGCTGTCATTATCCGCCAAACAAACATCTGCGTGTCCGCTGTTGTCTATATCAACAGAAACCGGTTCATCAACGCTGTATCCCAACCGATTGTCCTGTGCAAGCATAATCGGACCGCGTCTGAGTGCAATATGATTTTTTGCTTTGGAATCCTCTTTGTCATATGTCGGAATCACATAATTGTGTCCCCAAACAACCTTATTCATCAGTATCTGATGTCCGTATGAAACGGGACGTATTACTTTTGTTCTCATATCCAAAACGATTTCAATTTTGTCACCGTTGCTCCATAGCCTTGAAATTGGTATATAACCTTTGCATACCGGTACGGATTGACCGTTTACGGAAACTGCTGTGTTTTCACTCCAGAACGGATTGTGCAGCTTTAGTTCAAATTCTGTACTTTTGTTTAAATTGACTGTAATCTCAATATTTCCTGATTTAGGATATTCTGTTTTGGTTTCAAAGCTGACCGTTTCTCCGTTTAAAGCGGTTGTTTCCGCAGTGCCGCCAATATACAGGTTCATAATAAATTCCTGACCGGTCTGCAAAAGATGTATCTCAGGCACCAAACCGATTCCGAGGGAACCTATACATGCACAGCAGCCGTAATAGTGATTGTCAGACATTTGTTTCAGTCCGCCGATGGCGTTACCGCGTGTTCCCGATGTAAGAGGACTGTAACTGTCAAATGGCAGAGGTTCAGCTATCAGATCACAGTGTTCATCATGTATGGAGACTTCGATTATATTTTCGGTATTCAAAGAGCCTAAATAAGCGTTATACAGTGATGTTTCAAAAGCGTCTGCATACTTTGAATTACCTGTGATAAGGTTTAAAAGGCACATAAATTTCATTAAGGTGACCGTTATGCAGGTTTCCTGCATGATTTCTCCGTTTGTGGTGTTTGCCTGCCTCACGGAGGAATGGTCGAATAACTCTGAGCTGCAGCCGCAGCAGCCTATCACGGTAAAGTCATTTTCCAAAATTCTGTCTGCAAAGTTTATAACAGCGGTCTTGTACCATTCAGTTCCGGTTGCTTTATAGTATTCAAGCAAGCCTTCAAAGCAGGAAATCATTTCGTATGCTTTGGTTATCGGATACTGGTATGGCATAAGCTCATCCTTGTATGCAAGTTCAAAAATATTTACAATGTCTGTTCCGCCGCTGTTTACAATGTATTCCGCAAAGTCCAGATACCGTTTCTCTTTGGTTATAAAGTACAGATGCATAATCGGTTCAAGTATAGAGGAGGAATTAAGCCCTCTCCAGTGCCTTGTGGCTGAGGTTATCGGAATTTTCGACGGCTCATTGCCTATTTTGCCGATAATGTAATCAACCTGTCCGGTCATAGATTTGATAATCCTGTTTTTTAATTCATTATCGGTGCATATTTCCAAAAAGTATTGCATTCCGAGCAGAACATATTTTCTGCACCATATATCCCATCCGTCAAATTCGTGATTTTTTGAATATGTGCTGATTCTGCCGTCCTCGTCGGCGCTTTCAAGCATATCGGATATTGTATGCGCCAGAATATCGTATAATTGCTTGTTTTTGGTATAAGAGTATACAAAGCATGCTCCGCGCATCATTTTTCCCCAATATTCTCCGCGCCAGCCGGCGTCATAGTCCGAATCTTCTCCGAACTGCTGCACAAATCTTCGCCAAAGCTCCGGCTTAAGCAGCTGCTCCTTTTCGGCAAATTTCATTGTCTTATCAATAAAACCGTTGTATTTGTAGTTAATCTTATTCATATATCATTAGCCTTTTTTGTCGTGTATTTTATAAAGATTTACGCTCTTTCGACTAATTGCCTAACCGAAAAGTATAATCGGTATAAGAAGCATATCAAAATGACCGTCGCAGCTTATTGAGATAACAAGCATATTTTTTGAATTTACATTTTCGCCTGCGGTTACGGTATATTCTGCATGCTCGGACTGAGTCGGATTCATGCACGAGATACTCTTGTTCCCTATTACGCTCCATCCGTCCGGCAGCATCCATTTGATGTTGTATGATTTCTGTGAAACAAATTTATTTTTCAGTGAAAGCTTAAATGATATTTCACCGTTTGGCGTTATTTCCGGTTTATCGCTGTATTCAATAAGGCATTTTGCAAGCAGGGACTCATATTCCGCATAATAGCCGCTGCGGTTTTCAAGAGATAATGCAAAATCGTTACCCATAAATTTTTCTGTATCGATATCGTCAGAGGTATTATCTGCGTCATCACATATGGTGATATTATGCAGATTTACAATCTCATTTGTAAGCTGAGTGCAGGTTAAAGGTATCTCCATACTGTTGTCTGCAACGTCTGCAGCACCGGTGTTTATACATTTTGTTATTATATCATCGCCTATATGATCTTTCCAGTCATTGGGAATAATCGCCGTGCCGTGCATGATACCGAGCAATGCGCCTGCTGTGGCGCAGGTACAATCGGTATCATCGCCGCAGTTGCAGGCTATAAGCAGCGTCTTTTTAAAATCTCCGCCGCCGTAAAGCAAGCCTATTACGGTATAGCCTATATTTGCAGGCGCCTGAAACCAACCAAGCTCAGGATCTGCAAGTGACATTTCGGCAAGAGTATTGCGCGCGTCCTGCCAACTCATGCCGTTTTTGTAACATTCAACAGCCTTTGTAATATATTTAAACATTCTTGAGTCTGACGGAATTTTTGAAAGTCCGATTTCAAGAAGCTTATTTATATCATCAACTATAAATGCAGCTGATTCAACTGCTGCGATAAATATTGCCGCATATGTACCCTCGCCGCTGCCGTGATCCACACAGGAATCCTCATATGCATATCGTATGGCGGATTCAACCTTTCCGGGATAGAGGCATGCCCAGACTTCTGTTCTTATCCATGCGCCGTTTGAATGCTTCCAATAGTTTTTATACTCGCCGGAGATTGGCGGAACAAGACCGTGACGCATATTTGCTTTTGATATTCCGTATTCGTTCCAGTAAGGCGTTATATATTCCAGCCAGTATTCACCGAGAACCTTTGAATTAAGAGCTTTTGCGCCCTCATTTTTAAATGCCAGAAGCCATACAAGCTGTAAATCAAGATCGTCATTGGGCAGCGGAGCACCTGCTTTGGTTGAAAATCCTTTGCAGTCGTTTATTTCTCTCAGTCCTTCATATGGCGTGCCGAGAGTTCCTCCTATATTTTTGCCGAGCCAGCAGGCATAGATTTTATCTCTCAGCTCTGCTTTATTAAGTTTTATCATAATTATTTACCTCCTTTTTCAAAAAGCATAACAAAAAACCCTGCTTTTGTCTTTAGGCAAATAAAAGACAAAAGTAGGGTTTTTAAAGCTTGCTGAATTTTCCGGGGGTGACATTATACATTTCTTTAAAATGATTATAAAACAGCTTTTTGTCACTGTATCCGACCTCTGACATAATATCCTCAATGGATTTGCCGGTGTTTTTCAGCATTTCCGCTGCCTTTGAAATTCTTTTTTCTTTAAGGTAGGCGGAAAAGCTTTTGCCGCAGTACTTTTTTAAAAGATTTCCGAAGTACACAGGGTTGTAAAAAGTCTGCGCCGCAATTTCTTTAAGAGAAATCTTTTGACTGTAGTTTTCGTCTATATAGCTGAGTATGTCATCAAGCAATACATTTGCTTTTACAGCGCCGTTATTGCCGGTCGGCTTAATCCGTCTGAGAAGCTTGCTGAACAATATCCGCACGCCGCCCTGCATGACAGATTTATAACCCGGTTCTTTGGCATTGTATTCTCTTATAAGCATATCTATGACGGAATCTGTTTCATTCAGTTCGGCGCCTTCAAAGTGTATGCATTGGTAAGGCAGCGCACTGATTTCAAATTCGGTAAACATGCTGTGCCTGAAAAGGGTTATAATACTTTCGGCGTCTATAAGTTCTGAACTTATAAACTCCGGAGTTATAAGTATATTTACAAGCTTTGTACCGGCAGAGGCTTCAAAGCTATGCGTCTGACCGCAGCTTATAAACACCAGATCTCCGTGGTGAGTTACATATTTTGTATCGTCAATATAATGTATGCACTCTCCGCTCTTTGTATAAACAAGTTCAAAAAAGTCGTGTATGTGTTTATCCTCTGACGGTTCCGGTGTATACTCGTTTATATAGATATTTTCTTCTTTTGAAATAAGCAGTTCTTTTTTATAGGATAGCATGATATATCGGCTCCGTTTATTTAATAAAGGAATCCCGGAAAGAGATTCCTTTATTAAAGCTTATTTACGCATCAGGATTCTGTGCCGAAAAATCCTCCTCGTCAAGATCCTCCGGAGTAATTTCAACAGCGTCCTTTTTCTTTCCGAAAAATTCCGAAACCTTGTCAATAGCATCGGGAGCCATATCAAGCAGACGATCATATATGCTGTTTTGCGGAGTAACGGAAATCATACGTACCTTACCGTTGCCGACAACCAGAAATGCCTCCGGTGTAAGAGAAATACCGCCGCCCGTTGCGCCGCCGAACATATTGTTTGGCTCGTCTGTATCGGAGGTCTTTTGCTTTGCCGCGCGGTATTTTTCAAATTCAGAACCGCCAACGCCAAAACCGATAGCAACCTTTGAAATGGGAATAACAACAGTGCCGTCAGGCGTTGTTATGGCATCGCCGACAATGGTATTGACATCAATCATGTCTTTAAGTCCCTGCAGAGCAGTATACATGATTCCTTCTATTGGGTGCTTGCTTTCAGCCATTTTGAACACTTCCTTTTTTTATTTTTGTAAAATAAGTAATACCGGCGCGCAGCCCTTGTTTTACCAGTGCGTTTATAATATGTGCAGGTCTTACTTTAATTATACTTTCAATTTCAAGCCGAAATCTTTTTCCGTAAAAATCCGGAGTAACGGATATGGTCGGATATACAATATGCATATATCGTGATAAAATGGGATATATAATTCCGACTGCGCCCCAGACAGAGGAGTATGCTATTCCGGTATATGCCGGATTATCAAGACCGATATCAAGCTCAGCTCTTAAAATGGGAATATCAATTTTATACCTCAAATCTCCGAAAAAGTCAAGGATAAAATCCTTATATCGTTCAAAAATATCTTTGTATTCATGAAAAACAGCTCTCAGCTCAGAAAGTTTTAAGCCGCTTTCACTGTCATAAACCTTTGCTCCGTCTGATTTTAATTTGTCAATAATTGAATTTTTTTTTGCTTTTTTTTTTTTCGTAGAATTTGTTTCTTCGGTTTTTTTAGCTGTTGATGTTGTATTGGTATTTGCAGAGGTGTCAAGTATTTTCTTTCTGAAGCCGAATACACGCAGCTCTGCGACGGCTTTCTTGTCCGTTACATGAAGGCAAATCCTCCATACAGACCAAAGCGCGCAGGACAGCAGAATAACTGCCAAAACTATAACGGCGAATACGGCTATAAAGACATAACGCACGGACATACCTCCCCTCAGCCAAGCATGATATGCAGTGTAATCAGAAAATCACTGTATTTCAGAATCGTTGTTTTCGGATTCATCAATTACAGGCAGACTGATTTGTTCAGGCTCAACAGATAATTCAAGCTGTTCAACATCATCTTCGGGATGACCGAAGCTTTCAAATTCCGGAAGCTCAGAAAGAGAGGCAATGCCGAAACAGCGCAGAAATTCACGTGTTGTACCGAATAAGATAGGCTTTCCGGGTGCGTCAAGTCTTCCGACTTCTTCAATCAGATTACGTTCGATAAGCCTGTTTACAACATAATCACAGTTTACACCTCTGATATGTTCAATCGCAGAACGTGTGACAGGCTGTTTATAAGCAATTATGGATAAAACCTCTATAGCGGCATTTGACAGGCTCTGTTTGCGCCTCGGCTCAGCAAGAGCCAATACATAATCATGATATTCGCCTCTGGTGCACATCTGATATGAATCCTCAAGGCGGATAAGCTGCAGACCTCGGCGTTCGTATGTATATTCGTCAGCCATTTTTTTTAGGATCTCTCTTAAAGAACGCTTGTCCACATCAACAATGTCGGCAAGCTTTTCAAGCTCAACCGCATCGCCTGCTGCAAATAAAACCGCCTCTAATATTGATTGTATTTCTCTGATTTCCATGTTTAGATTTCCTTTTATTCTTCGATAAAGTCAAGGTTCATTTCAGGGTTGTTGTCTGTACGGTATATTTTTGGATTGGAAATATCACCGTTGTCGTTATTATATTCAACCTTGATTTTTTTCATTTTTATAAGTTCAAGCACTGCCAAAAAGGAGGCTACAGCTTCGGGCTTGGAGCGTATTCCCTTAAATAATTCTTTAAACATCATACGGCTTTTGGATATAAGACGCTTCCATATGCCTGCCGCCTTTTGGCGTACAGAAACCTTTTCGTGACCGACAATGCCGGCAAATGACTGTTTTGGCGGAGGCTGCTTGCGTTCCATCTTCTGATAGGCGCGTTTATAAGCGAGAATCAGATTCTCCGGTGTCATACCGGCATAACTCCATTCAGCCGGCGGACGCTCAATCGCGTCGGGCGTTTTATAAAAACGTGTGCTTCCGATATGCTGACGTCCTTTAAAGAATTCGGCTGCGCCCTTTACCTTGCTGTATTCAATAAGTCTAAGCATAAGTTCTTCTCTGGGGTCAATGCCGTCATCAGCTTCGTCCTCCGGTTTGGGCAGAAGCATTTTTGATTTAATTTGCAGCAGTGTTGCGGCAAGCACCAAAAATTCACTGGAAACCTCCAGATCGATTTCCTTCATGTCCTGCATTACGGCAAGATATTGTTCAAGTATGACCGAAATCGGTATATCGTATATGCTTACCTTGTTTTTCCTTACCAGAGTTAAAAGCAGATCCAAAGGACCTTCAAAATTATCCAGTTTAAAACTTAATTGCTCCATGCTAACACCTTAGTTTTTAATGTATAAACGAACTTATAATAGTGCTGTAAAACGACAATATACCGCTTCTGCATAAAAGTAAAAGATTGTCAAATACAGGCAGATTGATAATTATAATCAGTATAATAAATCCGTAGCGTTCATATTCCATCAGTTTAAAATAAAGCCGTTCCGGCAGAATTGCGGTCAAAACCTTTGAACCGTCAAGCGGAGGAATAGGAATAAGATTAAACAATCCCAGACCGATGTTTACCGCAGCGAGGTATCTGCATATGATGTAAGTAACCGAGGCAAGCTTAAACAATAAATCCGTATCGGACCTAAAACTCATTCCGCCAAGTGCGACTACGCCTATTTGCGCAAAAAATGCGAGCAGAAAGTTTGAAAACGGTCCGGCAAGGGAGGTTATTATCATACCTGATTTCTTTGATTTAAAGTTCCAGGGGTTTACCGGTACGGGACGCGCCCAGCCAAAGCCAAACAGAAACAGGCAAAGAGCGCCGAACGGATCTAAATGCCGCAAAGGATTGAGCGAAAGTCTGCCGGAAAGCTCGGCAGTTCTGTCACCCATCACATTGGCGGCAAGTCCGTGTGAAAGCTCGTGTACGGTAAGAGAAAGCAATACACAAAATGCAATAATTAATGTGTAGAGCAGCTTTTCCCCCAATGTCATATTTGTGTTAAGAAGCATAGAAATCAGCATATTTACAGTTCCTTTCGGATTATTCTCTTTCTGACAGCGCGCATATGCGGTTTAAAGGTCGCATGAAATTATGTCGTCATATGTTTCGCGACGTACAGCCAGATAAGGCTTTTTGTCTTTTATCATAACAATGGGCGGTCTTGGAATCCTATTATAGTTGCTCGCCATCGAGTAGTTATATGCTCCCGTGGCGAGTACGGCAAGCAAATCTCCGGGCTTGGTATCCGGCAGGTTTGCATAATGGACAAGTATATCTCCGGATTCGCAGCACTTTCCGGCAATGGTAGCCTTTAATTCAGGCTTGCCGTTTGGGTTGCTTACCGAAACAGCCTGATATTCCGAACCGTACAGGATATAGCGCGGATTGTCACCCATACCGCCGTCAACCGATACATAGGTTCTGATGTCCGGAATCTTTTTTACCGCGCCGACAGTATATAAAGTAAGTCCTGCAGGAGCAACGATAGAGCGTCCCGGCTCCATCAGTATAAACGGACGGTTTATTCCGAGGCGTTTGCAGCAGATGTCAACCTCCTGTGATATTACTTCGATATATTTATCATAGTCAATAGGTTCGTCTGATTCGGTGTATTTAATTCCATAACCCCCGCCGAGGTTAAGCTCTGCGATTTCGAGATTATATTCATTTTTAAGACGGCCTATAAGTTCAAGCATAACCTTTGCGGCAAGCTTAAACGGGTCAAGCTCAAAAATCTGAGAACCGATATGGCAATGTAATCCGACAATTTTTACATTTTCAAGTTCAAGCGCACGTCTGATAATGTCATCAGCCTCACCGGTTTCAAGAGCAACTCCGAATTTTGAGTCAATCTGACCTGTTCTGATAAATGTATGCGTGTGTGCATCTATTCCCGGCTTTATACGGAACATTATTTCTGCGGTTTTGCCCTTTTCGGCGGCAATACTGTTCAAAAGTTCAAGTTCTGTAATATTATCAACAACAATTCTGCCAACGCCGCAGTCAAGCGCAAGCTCAAGTTCATCTGCAGTCTTGTTGTTTCCGTGAAAGTATATTTTATCCGCAGGAAAACCGGCTTTTACGGCGGTGTAGATCTCTCCGCCGGATACAACATCAGCGCCCATGCCTTCTTCGGCGGCAATTCTGTATAAGGCTTTGCATGACAGCGCTTTGCTTGCATAAAGCACAAGACCGTTGCCGTCATAATATTTCTTCATTGCATTTGTGTAAAGGCGGCAGTTTTGTCTGATTGTTGCTTCATCCATGACATATGTTGGGGTGCCGTATTCCTTTGCGATATCTTCAAGGCTGTAACCGCCCATCTGTAAGCTTCCATTGCTGCCTGTGCTCAGGCAATCCATTACAAAATTCATTATTATGTCCTCCTTGAGAGTACAGATAATATTTATATGTATTATCTGTTTTATTTTAGCATATTAAACATGGTTTGTCAAACAAACGAATGGTTTGTATTGCGCAGTTCCTGTGCGGCAGCGCAAAATATATCTGACTGTAAAACGAGTGACTGTGCCGCCTTGAACGCGGCATAAAACCGCAGGCATATCGGGCTCGGATAACAAAAAAGACAGCTGCAAGCATCGTTACAGCTGTCATTTTGTATCTTAGTCCCGATTCATAAATCTTGACAAAAATGCTTTTGTTTCCGGCTGTTTCGGTGTTGTGAAGATTTCCTCCGGAGTACCCTCCTCGCAGATTACTCCGTCACTCATAAATACAACATGATTTGAAACATCTTTTGCAAAAGCCATTTCGTGTGTTACGATAATCATTGTAAGTCCCTCTTTGGCTATATTTTTTATAACCTCCAAAACTTCGCCGACCATTTGCGGATCAAGTGCGGAGGTTGGCTCGTCAAAGAGTATGACGTCCGGTTTCATTGCGAGTGCGCGTGCTATTGCAACACGCTGCTTTTGACCGCCGGAAAGCTGTCTTGGCTTTGCGTTGATGTATGGTGCCATACCCACCTTTTCAAGATAAAGCATAGCCTCTTTTTTTGCTGTTTCTTTATCGGTTTTTAAGACTTTCATCTGACCAATCATACAGTTTTTAAGAACCGTCATGTTCTCAAAAAGGTTAAAGCTTTGAAACACCATTTCAACTTTGGCTCTGTATGCCGGGATGTTTTTGGTTTCGAGAATATTCTGACCGCGGTAGATGATTTCTCCCCCGGTAGGCTCCTCCAGGAGATTTATACATCTGAGCATGGTAGATTTACCTGAGCCGGACGAACCTATAATACAGGTGACATCACCCGGTTTGACCGAAAAGTTAATATTTTTCAGCACGGTATTTTCGCCAAAGGATTTTTTCAGTCCTTTTATTGTTATTATGTTGTTTGAATTTGCTTCGCTCATTATATGCTCTCCTTTATGGTAAAGCTTTCATCCGGCATAGTGGACGAGTGATGTATTGTGTATGATGAAGGACCGTCTATCCTATGTTCTATAAACTTCAGTATTCTTGTTATGGTAAAGGTAAGTATAAAATAAATTATACATGCCACAACGTAGGTTTCAAAAATTGACCAAGTCATTTTTGAAATCTTTGCCGTAAAGAAAAACAGCTCTGTAACACCGATAACATTAAGAACAGATGTATCCTTTATGTTTATGACAAACTCATTGCTTATTGCAGGCAGAATGTTTCTCATTGTCTGCGGTACAACAACATTTAACATGGTTTGCCAGTGATTCATACCGATTGAATACGCACCCTCAAACTGTCCCTTGTCAATGGATATGATTCCGCCGCGGACAATCTCTGCCATATACGCACCTGTGTTTATTGAAACAATAAATATTCCGGCGGGAATAAGAGAAAGCGTCTGTCCGTCATGCATAAATGCATATCCCCAAAATATAACCATAGACTGTACCATCATAGGAGTGCCTCTGAATATTTCGACATAAACGCTTATTACAGCATTTATAATTTTTAATACCCAGCGCATAACAGGATTTTTTGATTTCGGAATCGTGCGTATAATTCCGGTAATCAGTCCGATCAACAGACCGATTAAAGTACCTGTCAGGGCAATAAGCATTGTATAGCCTATGCCCTGCAGAAAGTACCCTTTGTATTTAATAAAAATGTTTAAAACTTCGTTTAAAAAATTCATAATTCTGATTTACCTTTGTTATTTATTATTCAGCATCTGACGGAGAAAGCTTAACCATTTCCGACATAAGCTTTCTCTGTGCATCGGTATCAAGGTCGGCAAGAGCCTTGTTGATTTCATCCTTCAAAGCAGAGCCTTTCTTAACGCCGACAGCAATGCTGACTTCATCATCTTCAACCTTGAAGCCGGTTGAGTTGTTTTCAAGCGGAATATAGTCATAAGCTGCGTCCTCGCATACTGCCATTGCGGTCGGTTCTTCGGCAACATAGCCTTCAATAGTGCCTGCGCCCAAAGCTATAAGCATAGTTGAAAAATCGGCAAGCTCACTTACCTGAGCCTCTGTCTGTGCTGAAAGCGCATCAAGATGGAAGGTTCCGGACTGAGCAGCTATTTTTTTGCCGCTTAAATCAGCAATGGTCTTTACATCAGAGAGATTACCCTTTTTGGTTACTATAACAAGGTTTGAGGTATAGTAGTTGTTTGAAAAGTCAATTTTTTCTTTTCTTTCGGTGGTCGGACTCATTCCGGCTATAATCATATCCAGATTTCCGGACTGAACTCCGGGGATAAGGCTGTCCCATTCATATGAGTAGATTTCAAGCTTTTTACCCATAGCTTCGGCAATCTTTTCTGCAACCTGAACATCATAGCCATTTGTATACATATTGTCAACATTTGAAATTGCAACCGCGCCGTTAGAGTCATCTGCCTGTGACCAGTTATACGGAGCATAGTTGCACTCCATACCTACGCGCAGAACATCGCTGCTTTCTGAAGAGGAAGCGTCAGTGCCTGAAGATTGATTGTTTGAGCCGCAGCCTGCCAGACTGAATGTCAGTGCTGCAGCAAGTAAGATTGAAAATAACTTTTTCATTTGTTTTACCACCTTATATAAATATTTTTAATTATTTTACTGTATTGAATTGAAAATAATACAAAAAACCGTGAACGCTTAATAGTTAAACGTACACGGCTTAAATAAAACAACCTAAAATACTTATAACTACAGATAGCGCTCCACAAATGTGACAGTCTGCAGCATATTCTCCTGCAGCCCAACCGATAAATCAAGGCAATGACCTATCAGTTTCGGCGATATTTCCTTTAAAGCAGCTCCGATTGCCTGTCGTATAAACTGCCGTACTCTTAAATACCGCACCTCTACCATTAGTTGATTTGTTATATTCAATTTTTATTATTATCACACATATTCAGACAAAAGTCAAGGATTTTATAGAAAATCTTTAATAAAAATACATTAAATCATATGTCTTTGTTTGTAAAAAAAGCTGTCAGCCTTTGCTTGTCGGTGTCCAGCTGTTTTTTTAGCGCATCAAGTCCCGGAAATTTAACTATATCTCTGAGATATGAGTAAAATTCTATTTTTATGACGGAATCGTATAAATCTCCGTCAAAATCCGACAGATACGTTTCGATAAAAGGGAGCTCGCTGTTTACCGTAGGTCTTTTGCCGACATTGGTAATAGAAAGATATGCGTTTCCGTTTATCAGCGTTTTTGTTATATATACACCAAGCTTGGGCACAACGCTGTCCGACGGAAGATTTATATTAGCCGTAGGAAAGCCTATAGTGCGCCCGATTTGATTTCCTCGAATTACTTTGCCTTTTATGAAAAAACTCCGCCCAAGACATTTTGCTGCGGATTCCATGTTTCCGTCAGCTATAAGACTGCGTATTTTTGTGCTGGAAACAGGTTCGCCGTCAATGCTTACACAATTAACTTTATTGACCTTAATGCCATAGGTTTCTCCATACAGCTTAAGCGTTTCAACACTGCCCGCACCGAGCTTTCCAAATCGGTAATTGAAGCCGACCGAAATATATTTTGCGCCGATATGATGCATTATATATGTCTTAAAAAAGCTTTCGGCTGAGGTATTCATAAATTCAGGCGTAAACCATTGTGCGATAACAATATCCGCACCTAAATCTTTGATGATTTCAAGTCTGCTTTCAAAGGTGTTTATGGCAGGTATGTTTTTGCCGCTGAGAGCGGAGGAGGGACGGTTGCGAAACATATATACAACCGATTTAAGATTATTTTCTTTTGCGAAGTCTACAGTATCAAGTATTATTTTGCGGTGTCCCATGTGTATGGCATCAAAACTGCCTAATGCCACGGCAGTTTCGGATAAATGAATATTATCAAAAATGTTTTCGTTAGGGTTTTCACTCGTATATACTATCATATGCAGCTCCTTATGTATAAAAGGTCTTTATAATTTTCAAAACGCCGTTTTCGGCTTTTGAAACAGTAAGAAAGCGTCCGCATTCATCATATACGCGGTATGTGATACCGTCTGTCATTCCTGGTGTGCGAATCTGCATACCGTTGCACATATTTTGTGCTTTTCGCTGCGAAACATAAAGCGGCGGATAAGCGGACAGAACAGTGTCAACCGGAATTATAAAAGAAAAATCCTCTCTTTTAGTCATTTCTTCTACGGCTTCAAGACTGACTGCGTCAGTTATGGAGAAATCCCCGGATTTTGTTCTGCATAATTCGGACATATGTGCAAAACAGCCAAGCTTTTTACCTATGTCACTGCACAGCGTGCGTATATATGTGCCCTTTGAGCACAGTACGCGCATACTGAATTTATTGTTCTGCAAATCAAAATTTGTAATGTTGATTTTATCGATTATAACAAGGCGCGGCTTGCGTTCAACCTCAATTCCGGCTCTGGCAAGTTCATACAGCTTCTTGCCGTCCTGCTTTATGGCTGAATACATCGGAGGAATTTGAGAAATCTCTCCGATAAAGCTGCTTACGGCAGTCTGAATATCTTTTTCCGTAACTGTCACATCGGATGTCCTGATGATGTTCCCGGAGGAATCCTGCGTATCGGTTTCTGCACCGAGAGTTACCTCTGCTTCGTATTCTTTTTGATAAGAGGTCAGCAGGTCGGAAATTTTTGTTGCATTTCCGACACATACCGGAAGAACCCCTACTGCGTCAGGATCAAGAGTTCCTGTATGTCCTATTTTCTTCATGGAAAGTATACCGCGTAGCTTTGCCACCACATCATGTGAGGTAAAGCACTTGGGCTTGTTGATAATTATTACTCCGTTGTGTTTATTTTGCATTGTAATTTACCTGAAGCTGTTTTTTAATTTCATTTATAAGGGTGTGGATTATTTCCTCCGGTGTTGCATTAAACGCGCTGTAGCCGGATGCGCGGATGTGTCCGCCGCCGCCAAAGTGAGCGGCAATTTTTGCCGCGTCTACAGAGCTGCTGCTTCGCAGGCTTATTTTGTATTCGCCTTCCCCGCGTGAGCGGATGTAAACTCCTACATCTGTTCCTTCTATGCTCAGCGGCAGAGAAACAATTTCAGATGACTGTGGTTCTGTTATTCCGGAAAGCTCAAAATCTTCCTGTGATACAACAAGAACACATATTTTACCGTTTTCAAAGTATTGCAGCTTGTTTAAGGCACGCTGCATAAATTGATAATACTCCTTTGATTTTACGGTAAACAGCTGTTTTGAAATAGAGGCATTGTCAATGCCTGCTTCAAGAAGAACAGCGGCTGTACGCATTGTATCGGGCGTCACGCATGAATACTTAAAGCTGCCGGTATCTGTAGCGATTCCGATATACAGGTTTTGTGCAATGTCATGGGTAAGCTGTACCCCAAGACTGTCGATTATTTTCGGCATAGCCTCGCAGGTGGAGGAAATATCATATGCTATCCAAAGCTTTGCATACGGTATATGGGTAATATGATGGTCTATTGCCGCGGTGTTGGGGTGTGATATAAAAAACTTTTCATATTCACCGAGTCTTTTTGAATCCGCACAGTCAAGAGCGACAAGCAGGTCACATTCTGAAGCTTTAAGACCGGATTGTTCCTGGCCGATTATAAGCTTCTGAGCCTTTGTATCGGCGTTCGGAAGAAGATAGACCTCTGCCGATTTGCCTATGCTTTGCAGAGCAAGCTTTAACGAATATGAACTGCCCATAGCATCACCGTCGGGACTGATATGGGTGAATATTCCAACCTTTTTTGCCCCTTTAAGGGCGGAAATTATTTTGTCATACATTGTTTTCATTTTAAAGTCCCTTTAATATTTCATTTATATGTGCACCATAAGCGATAGAGTCATCCGGAACGAATGTAAATTCAGGAGTATTCCTGAGATTTAATCTGTGACCTATTTCACGGCGGATAAAGCCGGCTGCACTTTTCAGAGCGGCAAAGCCTCCGGAAACTGTTTTTTCGTCACCCATTATGCTTATATATGCTTTTGCAAATTTTAAATCTTTTGTAACTTTGACCGAAACAACCGAGGTCATAACCGGCAGTCTGGGATCCTTTAAATCCCTTATGACTGCACTGAGTTCTCGTTTTACCTCCTCGGAAATCCGATCAGTTCTGCTGTAATTTGCCATAATTCCTCCAATTAGGGTTATACTTCAACCTGTTCCATAACATAAGACTCTATAATATCTCCGTCTTTGATATCGTTAAACTTTTCAATGCTCAGACCACATTCATAGCCTGCCGCAACCTCTTTGACATCATCCTTAAATCTTTTAAGTGATGCAAGCTCGCCCTCGTGTATAACAATTCCGTCGCGGACAACGCGGACAAGGCTGTTGCGCTGTATTTTACCATCAAGCACATACGCGCCGCCGATTGTTCCGACTCCCGAAACCTTAAAGGTGGTACGTATTTCAACATGTCCCGTAACGGCCTCGCGGAAGGTAGGAGCAAGCATACCCTTCATAGCCTTTTCGATATCTTCGATAGCGTCATAAATAACGCGGTACAAACGTATGTCAACATTGGAATCTTCAGCTGCCGCTGCCGCTCCGTTTGTCGGACGTACGTTGAAGCCTACTATGATGGCATTTGATGCACTTGCAAGCATAACGTCCGATTCGGTAACAGCGCCGACAGCGCCGTGAATAACATTTACTCTGACTTCTTCGTTGCTTATGCGTTCAAGTGACTGCTTGACTGCTTCAACGCTGCCCTGTACGTCGGCTTTTACAATGATATTAAGATCCTTCATCTTGCCGGCTTCAATCTGTTCAAAAAGATTGTCAAGGGAGATTGTGGTCATAGCCTTCTGGCGTTCCTGTTTGTCCTTAAACTTTCTTGCGGCAACGACATCTCTTGCTTTACGCTCGTCATTTACAACATAGAATACATCGCCGCCGTCAGGAACCTCGGACAGACCGAGAATCTCAACAGGAATGGACGGACCGGCTTTTTTAACGTTTTTACCCTTGTCGTCTGTCATGGCTCTGACGTGACCTACGGCTGTGCCGGCAACAACTATATCACCAACGTGAAGCGTACCGTTTTGTACCAAAACGGTTGCGACAGGGCCGCGGCCCTTGTCAAGCTGAGCCTCTATGACAGTACCCTTTGCCGGACGGTCGGGGTTTGCTTTAAGCTCTTTCATTTCGGCAACAAGCAATACCATTTCAAGAAGCTGATCTATGTTTGTTCCCTTTTTAGCGGAAACCTCAACACATATCGTATCGCCGCCCCATTCCTCCGGAACAAGACCGTGTTCGGTCAGCTCCTGGCGTACGCGGTCGGGATTAGCACCCTCTTTATCAATTTTGTTTATAGCGACTATGATAGAAACCTCTGCGGCGCGCGCATGGTTTATAGCCTCAATAGTCTGCGGCATAATGCCGTCATCTGCGGCAACGACAAGAATTGCAATATCCGTAACCAAAGCGCCGCGTGCACGCATTGCAGTAAAGGCTTCGTGTCCGGGAGTGTCAAGGAATGTTATCTTTTTATCTCCGACACGTACGCGGTGCGCACCGATATGCTGAGTTATTCCGCCAAACTCTCCCTCTGTTACGTTGGTGTTTCTGATTGTGTCAAGCAGAGAGGTCTTGCCATGGTCAACGTGGCCCATAACAACGACAACCGGTGAGCGCGGTTTAAGGCTTTCGGGTGAATCCTCAACATCATTAAAAAGCTTTTCCTCATCAGTTAATATTATTTCATGCTCAAAGGTACAGCCGAATTCGTCTGCCATAAGAGAGGCGGTATCAAAATCAAGTGTTTCGTTGACTGACGCCATTGTGCCGAGAAGCATAAGCTTTTTAATAACCTCTGCCGCCGGACGCTTCATTCTTGAGGCAAGTTCTCCTACGGTAATAGAATCGGGAATAAGTATATGAAGCTTTTCTGCCTTTTCTTTCTTTTTCTCGGTTTTCTTAATGAGGTCCTCATTATTATTCTGATGCTTTTGTCTGCCGCCCTGAGGCTTGCCCTGCTGTTTCTTTTTCTGATTTATTTTTTGTTTTTTGTTAGAACTGTCATCACGGATATTTTCCGGGATAAGCTCCTCAATCTTTTCATCATCCAGACGGTCAAGGTCAACTGTGTTGACGCGCGTATCAACCGTACGGGTTTTGCGGACGATTTCGATTTCTTCCATAGGCATGTCGTCTTCGGCGGTGTTTGTTTCAGGTGTTTCCTCCTTGACCTTTGATGCCTTAGGATCGTACATGGAAAAATCCGCTACGGGATTCTTTTGTGTATAATACTCAAAAATTACATCAAGCTCATATTCGGTCAATGCGCTCATATAGTTTTTTGCTGATACGTTATAGTCATGCAAAATTTTTACGATTTCCTTGCTCGGAAATCCGAATAACTTGGAAAGATCAGACGCTTTAACCTTTTTTTCCATATAATTCACACTCCTTCCGCAGCCTTTGGCGGCTGCTGTTTCTGTATAAAAGCGGAAAACCGCTTATTCTGCTGTTATATACTGCTGCCAAGCAATATGCTCAGCTGTTTGGCAAAGCCTTCGTCGGTAACTGCCGCACTTACAACCGAGGTTTGACCGAGTGCATTGCCAAGTTCAAAACGGTTTCCGGGACGAACCATATTTGCCGAATAAAATTCAGACATGTTTTTGAACTTCTTTTCTGTGTTTGGTGATGCATCATCAGCAAGAAGCAAAAGAAAGCATTTTCCGTTTCGTATTGCCTCCGCGGTTTTAGATTCTCCGCATACCAGCCTGCCGGCGCGGCGTGTCAGACCAAGCATGCCGCAGAATTTAGGATTCATCTGCATCACCGCCTTTGCCGGTTGCCTGCAGTAAAAGTTCGTCATAAAGCGACTGCGGAATTTGTGCGGAAAGAGCACGTTCCAGCGAATGTCGCTTTTCAGCTTTGCATATACATTCCGGTTTTTTGCATATATATGCACCTCTGCCCGGCGCAGTGCCGTTTAAGTCAATCATTATTTTGCCGCAATTATCCTTTGTTATTCTGATAAGCTGCGGTTTTTCATGCCGTTCTCTGCAGACGATGCACATCCTGAGCGGCTTCATGCATCCTCTCCGGATTTTTCTGCGGCTTCATCTGATGCCTTTGAAGCTTCGTTGCTATTGCTCTTTTCAGCTGAGGTAAGGTCAATCTTCCAGCCTGTAAGGCGTGCAGCAAGACGGACATTCTGTCCCTCTCTGCCGATTGCAAGAGAAAGCTGATCCGCAGGAACAACAACGCGGCAGATATGGTTTTCTTCATCAACCTCAATAGAAGTTACATCGGCGGGGCTTAGTGAATTTGCAACGTACTCTGCAGGGTTGTCACTGTATTTTATTATGTCAAGCTTTTCGCCGCGAAGCTCGCGTATAACTTCATTTACACGCATACCCTTAGTACCTATGCAGGTACCGACCGGATCCACGTTTTCTTTGGTGGAATGAACGGCTATTTTTGTTCTGGAGCCGGGCTCACGCGAAATGGATTTTATTTCTATTATGCCTTCGCCGATTTCCGGAACTTCAAGCTCTAAAAGTCTGCGTACAAGTCCGGGGTGTGAGCGTGACACAACAAGATGTACGCCCTTTGCGGAATCCGCAACCTCTACAACAAATACCTTATAGCGTTCGCCGACCTTATAATTGTCCTGTCTGACCTGCTCGTTGGGCATAAGGACAGACTCGGTATTCTCGATTTCCAGCATAACATTGCGATGGTCAATTTTGCGTACTCTTGCGGTGGCAATGTCGTTTTCTCTGTCGGAATATTCGTTGACCATTTTTTCTCTCTCTGCCTCGCGCATTCTCTGAAAGACAACCTGACGCGCGGTCTGTGCGGCAATGCGGCCGAAGGATTTGGGTGTTACCTCAAACTCGGCAATATCACCGACTTCGTATTTCGGATTGATGCGTTTTGCCTCCTCGATAGTGATTTCATTCTCGCGGTCCTCAACAACATCAACAACCCTTTTGCGCGCTATTATACGGATACCGCCGGTTTCCTTGTCAAATACAACGGATATATCCTGCGCTGCACCAAAGTGCTTGCGATAGGCGGATATAAGCGCGCTTTCCAATGCGTCAAGAATAACATCTTTGCTTATGCCTTTTTCATCTTCAATCATTTCAAGTGAATCAAATAACTCAGAACTCATTTTTTCTATCATTCCTTTCGTAAATCAAAAATCAAAATGCAGGTTAGCCTTTGAAACGGAGCTGAGAGGAAGAAGTATATCTTCGCCGTCCGCCTCAACGGCAATCTCATTATTTTCATATTTTTTTAATATGCCCGTAATAAGCTTGCTGCCGTTTACGGCTTTATAAAGACTGATGTCTATAACGCTGCCGATATAACGCCTGAAGTGTGCTTCGGTTTTAAGACGGCGCTCTATTCCGGGCGAAGAAACCTCAAGATAATAATTGCCGCTTATCGGGTCGGCTTCGTCAAGGGTATCGCTGAGCGTACGGCTGAAGGCCTCGCACTCATCCATTGTAATACCGCCGTCCTTGTCGATATAAACTCTTAAAAACCACAGACCGCCTTCTTTAATATATTCTATATCATAGATATAAAATCCGCTTTCGGCGGCAATGGGTTCCGCAAGCTGCCATACGGCAGTTTCTGTTTTTGAGTATGCCATAAAGGTTTACACAGCCTTTCGTATTATTATACCAAACAGAAAGAGTGAGGCTGCCCTCACTCTTTCTGCCCAATATTACATCTTATAGTATAATATCATAACATAGGTATGTTGTCAAGTAGTTTCATAAATAAAATTAAATAAGAATAAAGTATAGTGTGAATTATACAAAAAAGATGATATATAGACTAAAGAATTTTTTATCAGACAGAGGTTGACAATTATATAACAGGATGTTATAATTTTTCTGTAAACAAAAAATATTGCCAATATAATTCCGCATAAAATGGTACGGAAGTTTCTACCGCAACACCGAATTTTATATTAAAGCTTGCGACTATTGGATAGCTTATTATTGCCGCATAACCGGCGGTGTATTTGCTGTTGACAAGCGTACTGTTTAAGTATGCTTGTTTGCGTTTATATGGTACGGCACGGAAATAAAGCGGGTTTTCTGTGCGGCAGACGGCGCAGGCCGGGAAAGGATATTGGTTTTGCATGAAGGCTCTTGAAGAAAAAATATTAAAAGAAGGTACGGTCGTATCCGGAAACATCCTTAAAGTAGGAAGTTTTTTAAATCAGCAGATTGATCCGGAGTTTATGACCGAAATAGGAAAAGAAATCTATCGCCTGTATAAAGACAGCGGTGTAACAAAGATTTTTACGATTGAAGCATCCGGAATAGCTATTGCTCTTGCCGCTGCGTGTCAGTTTAAGGTTCCGGCGGTATTCGCCAAGAAAAGCAAGTCAAGCAATATAGCGCATGAGATGCTGTCGGTTCCCGTTAAGTCTTTTACAAGAAATACAGTGTATGAGGTTTCGGTCAGCAGCGAGTATATATGTAAAGGGGACAGGCTGCTGCTGGTTGATGATTTTCTGGCGTCGGGCAACGCGCTTGACGGACTGATAGAGATTGCTTCAAAGGCAGGCGCTGAGGTTGTCGGCGTTGCAGCGGCAATAGAAAAGGGCTTTCAGGGCGGCGGCGACCGCCTCAGAAGTGAGGGAGTAAGAGTTGAATCTCTTGCCATTGTGGACAAAATGTCCGATGATACGGTTGTGTTCCGTGAACAAAATTGATGTAAAGTAATTTTACATAAATAAATTTTGCCTATAAAGGCGGGAGGTTTTGTTTTTATGAAGAAGGTAGTTTCATTGTTGGTGGCAGCCGTTATGGTTATGTCATGCGCTATGCTTGCCGGATGCGGCAGTGCAAAGCAGGAGTCCGGTACGCAGACACAGACTGAGGAAAAGTCAGCAGGGAAGTCCAAGAGCGACATCAAAATCGGTTTTATTTGTCTGCATGACGAAAATTCAACCTATGACAAGAACTTTATCGACGCTGCAAACGCTGCTAAAAAGTCACTGGGACTCAGTGATTCTCAGGTAATGTTTAAGACAAACATTCCGGAATCCAACGAGTGCTATGAAGCAGCTGCTTCATTGGTTGACGCAGGCTGTGATATCGTATTTGCTGACAGTTTTGGTCATGAGGATTTCATGATTCAGGCTGCAAAGGAGTTCCCGGAAGTAGTATTTGCACACGCAACCGGTACAAAAGCACATACTGAAAAACTGCCTAACTTCTATAATGCTTTTGCTTCAATTTACGAGGGACGTTTTCTTGCCGGCGTTGCTGCAGGCTTAAAGATAAACGAGATGATAGAGAACGGCAAAATTACTGCCGATCAGACAAAGATGGGTTATGTCGGCGCTTATCCGTATGCAGAGGTTAAGTCCGGCTATACATCATTCTTCCTCGGTGCTCGTTCCGTTTGCCCCTCTGTAACAATGGAGGTTAAGTTTACAAACTCCTGGTTTGACATAGCTGCCGAAAAGGAAACTGCAAATGCTTTGATAGCTGACGGCTGCGTTCTTATCAGCCAGCATGCTGATTCAGAGGGCGCTCCTAAGGCTTGTGAAGAAGCAGGCGTACCTAACGTAGCATATAACCTTGATACACGTGAGTGGGGACCGAACTCCGCGTTGATTTCTTCAAAAATCAACTGGGAGCCGTACTTTGAGCACCTTGTTACATCAGTAACAGAGGGTACTCAGATTACACAGGACTTCTGCGGCGGTCTTAAAGAAGACGTTGTTCAGACACTCGGTCTTAATGATGCAGTTGCAGCAAAGGGTACGAAAGAAAAGCTTGACGAAGTTAAGGCTAAGCTGATTTCCGGCGAAATCAAGGTGTTTGATACATCTACATTTACCGTAAAGGGACAGACTTTAACAGAGTATAAGGCTGACGTTGATACAGATGCGGCATTTACACCTGATACAGAGGTTGTATCCGACGGTTATTTCCACGAATCCGAAAAGAGATCCGCTCCGTATTTTGATCTTGACATAGACGGCATTACCATTAAATAATTTAATGTGTCTAGTATCCTCATGCAGGGCATCATGCCCTGCATGGGGTGTTTTCGTTTTTAAAAAAGCATAATCCGAATGTAAAGTATGGCTTTTTCTGTGCCGAATATGCGTAAAATTAAAACGAAAATGTGTTTTTTTAAAAACGAAAACCGTAAATCCGACGTTGGATAAACAGATACGGTATTTGATTTTCAGGAGGGAAAAATGGCTTCTAATACAGCAATAGAACTAAAAAACATTACAAAACGCTTTGGCTCTGTCACAGCTAACAAAAATGTTTCATTGGATGTAAAAAAAGGGGAAATTCTGTCTGTTCTCGGCGAAAACGGCAGCGGTAAAACAACCCTTATGAACATGATTTCCGGAATATACTTTCCGGATGAGGGAGAGATATTTATTGACGGAGAGGAGGTTGTAATCCGTTCTCCGCGTGATGCATATGACCATAAGATTGGCATGATACATCAGCATTTTAAATTGGTTGAGGTTTTTACCGATGCGGCAAATATTACCCTCGGTCTTAAGGACGACAACAAATATGATTTAAAGGCGGTGCCAAAAAAGGTAAGAGAAATAGCCGACCGATACGGCTTTATAATAGATCCGAATAAAAAAATATATGAGATGTCAGTATCCGAAAAGCAAACGGTCGAGATTATAAGAGTGCTTTACAGAGGCGCGGATATATTGATTTTGGATGAACCGACAGCTGTGCTTACTCCGCAGGAGATAAAAAAGCTTTTTGACGTTCTCAGAAATATGAGAAATGACGGCAAGGCAATAATAATCATAACGCATAAGCTGAACGAGGTCATGGAAATATCAGACAGGGTTTCGGTTCTCAGAAAAGGCGAATATATAGGTACGGTTAATACTGCCGAAACCTCGGAATCCAAACTGACAGAGATGATGGTGGGTGAAAAGGTTTCACTCAACATAGAGCGTACAGAACCCGAAAATGCACAGGAGCGTCTGAAGGTTGAACATATAAACTGTATGAACCGCGAGGGCGTGACGATTCTGAATGATATTTCATTTACCGCGCGCTCCGGTGAGATACTCGGTATTGCCGGTATTGCAGGCAGCGGACAAAGAGAGCTTCTGGAGGCTATTGCAGGTCTGCAGCATCTTGAAAGCGGAAAGATTACATACTTTGATCCCAAAACAGGGAACACGGAAAACCTGATAGATAAAACTCCGCTGGAAATACGCGATATGGGTGTAAGATTGTCGTTTGTTCCGGAGGACAGACTGGGTATGGGACTTGTCGGAAATATGGACATAGTTGATAATATGATGCTGAGAAGCTACAGAAAAGGCAAGTCGATGTTTCTTGAAAGAAAAGAACCCAAGACTCTTGCAGAGGAAATAATAAGCCGTCTGCAGGTTGCAACACCAAGCGCAAATACACCTGTCAGAAAGCTGTCAGGCGGAAATGTGCAAAAGGTGCTGGTCGGCAGAGAGATAGCGTCATCTCCGACCGTTTTAATGGCGGCATATCCGGTACGCGGACTTGATATAAATTCCTCGTATACGATATATAATCTGCTTAATGAACAAAAAAGAAACGGTGCAGCGATAATCCTTGTGGGAGAGGATTTAGATGTTCTGCTTGAGCTGTGTGACAGAATACTTGTTATCTGCGGCGGCGCAATAAGCGATATAGTGGACGCGCGCACCGCTACTAAAGAAGAAATAGGTCTTTTAATGACAAAATCCGTAAAAAGGGAGGCTTTGACAGATGAAAACTAATGACAGGCATCCGCACGAGCCGAGAATACATGTGGCAAAGCGTACCGGACTTATATGGTACAAGGCATGGGCAATACGGCTTATTGCCATTGTTTTGGCTCTTATAATCAGCGGATTTGTTATTGTGCTTATTACAAAATACAATCCGATACAGGTTTATACATCAATGATAGAGGGAACATTCGGTTCCTCCAGAAAGGTATGGAATACACTGCAGCGGCTTGCAATGCTTTTGTGTATTTCACTTGCGGTTACACCGGCATTTAAAATGAAGTTCTGGAACATAGGTGCAGAAGGTCAAACACTTGTCGGCGGTCTTGCGGCAGCGGCGTGTATGATATATTTCGGAAACAGCCTAAATCCGGTGATATTTTATCCGCTTATGCTTCTGGCGTCAATTGCTGCCGGTTTGCTGTGGGGTGTTATCCCGGCGTATTTCAAAGCACGTTTTAACACAAATGAAACTTTGTTTACACTTATGATGAATTATATAGCAATGCAGATTGTATCCTTCTGTATTGTGTTTTGGGAAAATCCGAAGGATTCAAATACCGTAGGCGTTATCAATATGAACACACAGGGCGGCTGGCTCCCGGCAATATTCGGACAGAAGTATCTGCTGAATATTCTGATAGTTGCCGTGATTACGGTTGTAATGTATATTTATCTGCGCTGCAGCAAGCAGGGATATGAGATTTCTGTAGTCGGCGAAAGTGAGAATACGGCGCGGTACATAGGTATAAATGTAAAAAAGGTTATAATAAGAACAATGGCGCTGTCCGGTGCTATCTGCGGTATAGCAGGTTTTCTGCTGGTTTCGGGAACGGATCATACAATTACGACAAATACTGTCGGAGGTATGGGCTTTACGGCAATAATGGTATCGTGGCTTGCAAAGTTTAATCCTATCGTTATGACACTTACATCATTTTTAATAGTGTTCTTAGAGCGCGGTGCGGGAGAAATTGCAACGGCATTTCAGCTTAATGAAAGCGTTTCGGATATAGTAACAGGTATTATATTGTTCTTTATAATAGGAAGTGAGTTCTTTGTTCAGTATAAGCTGAGCTTTCGTTCAAAGCATAAGGAGGCGGAGTAGAAATGTTTGCAACAATAATAAATAAGGCAATAGTTCAGGGAATACCGCTTTTGTATGGTTCAACCGGCGAAATACTGACCGAAAAATCAGGTAACCTCAATCTCGGTATTCCGGGTATAATGTATATGGGCGGAAGTGCCGGAGTTATAGGCGCATATCTTTATGAGCGTTCGGTTGAAGTCCCGGTTCCGTTCTGGTGCATAGTTATTCCGCTTTTATCCGCTATTATCGGTGCGGCATTTGCGGCGTTTATTTACAGCTTTCTGACAATTACACTCCGCGCAAACCAAAACGTAACGGGTCTTGCACTTACTACGTTTGGCGTGGGCTTCGGCGATTTCTTCGGCGGCTCTCTTACAAAGATTTTTGCCGGCGGCGGCAATCTTTCGGTAAAGACAACAGCTGATTATTTTAAGACACCGCTGCCGTTTGCCGATAAGCTGGGCGCGATAGGCACTATATTCTTTTCTTACGGATTTTTGGCTTATCTCGCAGTTATAATAGCGTTGCTGGCTGCATGGTTTTTAAAGAATACCCGCGCCGGTCTGCATTTAAGAGCTGTCGGCGAAAATCCGGCGACAGCTGACGCAGCAGGTATAAATGTTACTAAATATAAATACCTTGCAACAATTATAGGCGGCGCGATAGCCGGACTCGGCGGTTTGTATTTTATACTTGACTATACGGGCGGTTCATGGACAAACGGCGGATTCGGCGACCGCGGCTGGCTTGCCATTGCGCTGGTTATATTTGCTCTGTGGCGTCCGAATATCAGTATACTCGGTTCATTTGTGTTCGGCGGTTTATACATAGCGTATTCTTATATATCCGGACTGAGTCGAAGCGCGGTTGCAATATTTAATATGCTTCCGTATCTTGTAACGATTGTTGTTCTTATACTTACAAGCGTTCGCAATAAAAAAGAAAATCAACCTCCTGCCTCTTTGGGACTTGCATATTTCAGAGAAGACAGGTAATATAATAAATAATATAAAAAAGGATTGTGATAAAAATGGTAAAAGCAGTAGTTGGTGCAAACTGGGGCGATGAGGGCAAGGGCAAAATAACAGACATGCTTGCTGCCGATGCCGATATAGTTATACGCTTTCAGGGCGGTGCAAATGCAGGTCATACCATAGTTAATGATTATGGTAAATTCGCCTTGCATCTTTTGCCCTCAGGTTCGTTTAACAAGAATGTTGTAAATATGATAGGCAACGGTGTTGCACTTGATATAGACAGACTTTTTAATTAAATAGACGATATAGTAAGCAAGGGTGTGCCAAAGCCAAACATAGTTGTTTCCGAAAGAGCACAGGTGCTTATGCCGTATCATATTTTGCTTGACACATACGAGGAGGAAAGACTTTCAGACAGAAAGTTTGGTTCTACAAAGTCCGGTATAGCGCCGTTTTACTCAGATAAATTTGCTAAAATAGGCTTCCAGGTATGGGAGCTGATGCAGGAGGATGAGCTTCTGTATGAAAAAGCAAAAAATGTACTTGAAATTAAAAATCTGATTATAGAGCATGTTTACCATAAGCCTCAACTTGACCTTGATGAATTTTTTGAAACTTTGAAGGGTTATCGTGAGAAAGTAAGACCGTATGTTATAAATTCGGTTGAGTTTATCCATAGCGCTCTTAAAGAAGGCAAGAATATTCTTCTTGAAGGTCAGCTCGGAACACTTAAAGATCCGGATTTTGGTATTTATCCGTTTACAACATCATCACATACCATCGCAGGCTATGGCGCATGCGGAGCAGGTATACCGCCGTATGAGATAAAGGATATTATAACTGTTGTTAAGGCGTATTCCTCTGCGGTCGGCGCAGGCGCCTTTGTTTCAGAGATATTCGGTGATGAGGCAGATGAGCTCAGACGCCGCGGCGGCGACGGCGGCGAATTCGGCGCAACAACCGGACGTCCGAGAAGAATGGGATGGTTTGACTGTGTGGCTTCAAGATATGGCTGTATGGTACAGGGAACAACACAGGTTGCGTTTACCGTTCTTGATGTACTCGGTTATCTTGATGAAATTCCTGTATGCACTGCGTATGAGTATGACGGAAAGGTCACAAAGGAATTCCCGACAACTGATAAGCTTAATCGTGCAAAGCCTGTTTTAACAAAATTAAAAGGCTGGAAAACAGATATAAGAGGAATAAAGAAGTATGATGATTTGCCTGAAAACTGCAGAAAGTATATTGAATTTGTAGAGAATGAAATCGGGTATCCGATTAAAATAGTTTCTGTGGGACCGGGAAGAAACGACATAATTTATAAATAAAAATAAAGTCCGCTCATGGCGGACTTTATTTTTATTTCATTTTTGATAGGCTGTCAAGTACTGTTTCAAGCATTGCTTTATATTTTTCGCCTTTTTTGCGTTCTTCTTCAACAACTGCGGCAGGTGCCTTGTCGGTAAAGCCCTTGTTGTTAAGTTTGCCCTCAACGCGCTTAATCTCGCCTTCAAGGCGTGTTTTTTCTTTAGTCAGTCTTGCAAGCTCTTTCTCGCGGTCAACAAGCTCATCCATAGGAATAAGCAGTTCGGCTCCCTGTACAGGAACAGAAACAGCATTTTCGCTGATACCCGTTCTGTCTTTTTGAATAACAACATTGCTTGCAGAAGCAAGTTTAAGATAAAACGGAATAGCTGATTTAAACAGCTTTTCGTTTTCCGTAACTATATATAATGCAGACTTTTTAGAGGGCGGTACGTTCATTTCATTGCGAACATTACGTATTCCCTTAATCGAATCCATAATAAGCTGCATTTCTGCTTCGGCTTCCGGGTTTTCAAGCTTGCTGTCATATTTCGGAAAAGCGAAAATCATTATGCTTTCGCCCTCGTGCGGCAGAGCCTGCCAGATTTCCTCTGTTATAAACGGCATAAACGGATGCAGAAGCTTTAAGGTATTGGATAAAACGTATGTCAAAACCGACTGTGCAGTCAGATTGCTGTCGCCGTTTTCAAAGAAACGCGGCTTTACAAGCTCTATATACCAGTCGCAGAAGCTGTCCCAAATAAAGTCATAAAGCTTTGATACGGCTATACCAAGCTCATACTTATCGAGATTGTCGGTGACTTCTTTAACAAGCTTATTATACGCATGCAAAATCCACTTATCCTCCGGCATAAGCTTGTCATATGAAGGAAGCGTACATTCATCGATTGTCAAATTCATCAGCACAAATCTTGATGCATTCCAAATCTTATTGGCAAAGTTTCTGCTTGCCTCAACACGTTCAATATAAAAACGCATATCGTTACCCGGTGAGTTGCCTGTCGCTAAGGTAAAGCGCAGTGCATCAGCGCCGTATTTATCTATTATCTCAAGCGGATCGATTCCGTTGCCGAGCGACTTGCTCATTTTTCTGCCCTGAGAATCTCTTACCAGACCGTGAATATATACATGCCTAAACGGAGCCTTTCCCATGTGTTCTATACCGGAGAACATCATTCTCGCAACCCAGAAGAAGATGATGTCATACCCTGTAACAAGCGTAGAGGTCGGATAGAAATAGTCAAGCTCTTTGGTTTTATCGGGCCAGCCGAGAGTAGAAAACGGCCACAGAGCGGAACTGAACCATGTATCAAGGACATCCTCGTCCTGTGTCATTTTGCCGCCGCATTTTGGGCAGGTGCAGACGTCTTCTTTGGATACAACGGTTTCGCCGCAATCAGAGCAGTAATATGCCGGAATCCTGTGTCCCCACCAAAGCTGGCGAGAGATACACCAATCGTGAACATTCTCCATCCAATGCAGATAAGTTTTAGAGAAGCGTTCCGGAATAAACTCGGTGTCACCATTCTTTACAGCGTCTGCTGCCGGCTTTGCCAGAGGCGCCATCTTAACAAACCATTGCTTTGAAGTTATCGGTTCAACCGTGCATCCGCAGCGATAGCACTGACCTACGTTATGTGTATGCGGAACAACCTTAACAAGTAGTCCTGCATCCTCCAAATCTTTTACAATAGCCTTGCGTGCCTCATAACGGTCCATTCCGCAATACTTTCCGCCGTATTCGTTTATTGTTGCATCATCATTTAAGACTTTGATTTCTTCAAGATTATGCCTTTTGCCGACCTCAAAATCGTTCGGATCGTGAGCCGGAGTAATCTTAACACAGCCTGTACCAAATTCAATATCAACATAGTCATCCGCAATAACCGGAATCTCTCTGCCGACAAGCGGAAGAATAAGGGTTTTACCTACTATGTCCTTATATCTTTCATCATTGGGATTTATAGCGACAGCGGTATCACCCAAAAGTGTTTCGGGACGGGTAGTGGCGATTTCAAGGTACTCGTCACTGTTCTTAAACGGGTACTTAATATGCCAGAAAAATCCATCCTGCTCTGCGTACTCAACCTCAGCGTCCGACAGAGCGGTTGCACAGCTCGGACACCAGTTTATTATACGCGTACCCTGATAAATAAGACCTTTTTTATATAAGTTGACAAAGACTTCTTTAACAGCCTTGCTGCAGCCTTCGTCCATTGTAAAGCGTTCTCTGTCCCAGTCACAGGAGCAGCCGATTTTCTTTAACTGATTTATTATACGGTCACCAAACTTTTCTTTCCATGCCCATACACGTTTAAGAAATTCATCGCGTCCGAGGTCATAACGTGTTTTACCCTCATTTACGCGTAAGTCTTCCTCAACCTTTATCTGTGTAGCAATTCCGGCATGGTCGGTTCCCGGAATCCACAGGGCGTTGTATCCTTGCATCCTTTTTGAGCGTATAAGAATATCCTGAAAGGTTTCATCCAGGGCATGTCCCATATGCAGCTGACCGGTGACATTAGGAGGCGGAATTACTATAGTAAACGGCTCCTTTGTGTCGTCAGGTTCTGCATGAAAATACCCCTTCTCTACCCAATTTTTATAGATTCGTTCCTCGACCTGTTTGGGATCGTAGGTTTTTGGCAGTTCTTTTGCCACAAGAATCTCTCCTCTCGTTGTGCTTCATAAAAACAATATTATCTAATTATATCATCTTTGACAGAACTATGCAAGCCTTTTAAACAAAAAAGAAATTGGCTGCAGTAAAATGATTTCATTTTACTGCAGCCAACCGTTTAAATGTAAATATAATTACAGAGTTCCGAACAATCTGTCACCGGCATCGCCAAGACCGGGCATAATATAGCATTTTTCGTTTAATTCTCTGTCAAGAGCACCGATATAAATATCAACATCCGGATGTGCTGCCTGCACAGCTTTTACACCCTCAGGAGCGCCGATAATATTCATCATTTTGATTTTCTTTGCGCCTCTTTTTTTGATAAAATCAATAGCGGCAACTGCGCTTCCGCCTGTTGCAAGCATAGGATCAACAACCAAAACCTGGCGCTGTTCTATATCGGTCGGCAGCTTGCAATAGTATTCTACCGGCTCATGTGTTTCGGGATCACGGTACAAGCCAACATGACCTACCTTTGCTGCCGGTATAAGGCTTACAATAGCGTCAACCATTCCAAGACCGGCGCGCAGAATCGGAACAACCGCAACCTGCTTTGCAATAGTTTTACCGATGGTTTCCTCCATCGGAGTTTTCACCTTTGTATCGGTAAGCTCCAAATCCTTTGTGGCTTCATAACCCATAAGCAAGGCAATTTCATTTGCAAGCTCACGGAAGTCTTTAACTGTTGTCTTTTCATCTCTGAGCATCGTTATTTTGTGCTGAATCAGAGGATGATCCATTACATAAACCTTTGACATTTCTTCAAGTCCTTTCTTTTTTATTAAACTTCAAAATTTACGCCTGTTTTTGCTTTTTCGGGTTCGTCTGTTTCAAATACATAATCCTTGCCCGGAAGAACAGCATTGAGCAGTATACCCACGATAGCGGCAACAGCAAGTCCTGAAAGACTTATAGTAGCCTGTCCGACATGGAATACAATAGCTTGTGCATCGCCTGTTCCGAATTTTATACCGATTGAAAGTACAAGTATAAGTGCAGCAATTATAACATTTCTCGGTTTTGATAAATCAACCTGGTTTTCAACAACGTTTCTGACACCGACTGCTGAGATCATACCGTAGAGTATGAGAGAAATACCGCCCATTGTTGCAACCGGCATAACCTGGATTATTTCAGCAAACTTAGGTGAAAACGAGAGAATTGCGGCAAATATTGCTGCCAGTCTGATGACTCTGGGATCGTAAACCTTTGTAAGCGCAAGTACGCCGGTATTCTCGCCGTATGTAGTGTTGGCAGGTGCACCGAAAAGCGCAGCCATAGCAGTTGCAAGTCCGTCACCGAGCAGAGTTCTGTGAAGTCCGGGCTCTGCGATAAAGTTTTTGCCGACGGTAGAGCTTATAGCTGAAACATCGCCGATATGTTCTATGATAGTTGCAAGTGCTATCGGCATGATTGTAATGATTGACGTTACAACCAATGAGGTGTCACAGCCTTTAAACAGAGCGAATGTAGTGTTCTCGAAAATTACCGGAAGTCCGATCCAGCTCGCTTCCGCAACCGGAGTAAAGTCAACTTGTCCCATAACGGCAGCAACAACATATGATACAACAACACCTAAAAGAATCGGGATAATCTTAATCATACCCTTGCCCCAGATGTTGCATACAATAACTGTGATGATTGCCACAAGAGCAATAAACCAGTTGCTTGTGCAGTTGGTGATTGCACTTTCTGAAAGAGTAAGACCTATAGCTATAATGATAGGACCTGTTACAATCGGCGGGAAATAACGCATAACCTTGTTTGCGCCAAAGATTTTAAACAGAACTGCGATAATAACATAGATTAGTCCTGCACAGATAACACCTACGCCGGCATATGCTGAAAAGTTTGTTATACCGTTGGCGTCGCACAAAGCCTTGATAGCAAAATATCCGCCGAGGAACGCAAATGACGAGCCAAGAAATGCAGGAACCTTACCGCCGGTAATCAAATGGAACAGCAGTGTACCCAAGCCTGCGAAAAGCAAGGTTGATGAAACACTCAAGCCTGTAAGAGCAGGCACCAATACGGTGGCTCCGAACATTGCGAACATATGCTGCAAACCCAGCACAAAGTCCTTTCCGGTTAATTTTTTCAAAATAAACACCCTCCTTAAAATTCTGCTTTGTTTTGAACAAAGCACATTGAGAAATATTATATATTATATTTTAATTTTTGTCTACTTAAAATTCCAAAAAAATCTAAATTTTTTTCAAAAAATAAGCAACGGATAAATCGTGCTTAAAAAATT
>CAJLFL010000004.1 GCA_905205855.1 uncultured Eubacteriales bacterium
AAATGTTCGGTATGCTTGACGCGGAATATGCTATGATTATATATGACGGCGAGGCAAAGGAGATAATTGCGGCGCGCGATCCGATTGGTATTCGTCCGCTTTATTACGGCTATACTGAAAAAGGAGAAATTGTTTTTGCCAGCGAGGCAAAAAACCTTACATCAAGCTGTAAAAAGATTATGCCTTTCCCTCCCGGACATTATTATAAAGACGGAAAATTCACCTGCTATTGCGATATAGGCGAGGTAAAAGAGGTTTGTCATGATGATGTTGAAACCGCCTGCAAAAAAATAAAGGAAAAGCTGATTGCCGGAATAAAAAAGCGTCTTGATTCTGATGCTCCGGTCGGATTTCTGCTTTCCGGCGGTCTTGATTCGTCGCTGGTATGTTCGATTGCGGCAAAATGCTCAGATAAACCGATAAAAACATTTGCTATAGGTATGAGTACCGATGCTATCGACTTAAAGTATGCCAAAGAGGTTGCCGACTATATCGGCTCTGAGCATACAGAGGTTATTATAACCGAGAAGGATGTCCTGGACGCCCTGCCTAAGGTGGTTGAACTTCTCGGAACATATGATATAACAACAATCCGTGCGTCAATAGGAATGTATCTTGTCTGCAAGTATATACACGAAAACACCGATTTGCGCGTACTCCTCACCGGTGAGATTTCGGATGAGCTTTTTGGTTATAAGTACACTGATTTTGCACCTACGCCGGAGGCGTTCCAGCAGGAGGCGCAGAAGCGTCTGCGTGAACTGCATATGTATGACGTTCTCAGAGCGGACAGATGTATCTCGGTAAACTCGCTTGAGGCAAGAGTGCCGTTCGGCGACCTTGATTTTGTCAAATATGTAATGAGTCTTGATCCTGCCATAAAGGTAAACACCTACGGTAAGGGCAAATATCTGCTGCGTCATGCGTTTGAGGGCGATTATCTGCCGTATGATATTTTAATGCGTGAGAAAGCGGCTTTCAGTGACGCTGTCGGACATTCTATGGTTGATGACTTAAAGCAGTATGCTGAGGAAAAGTATACGGATTCAGAGCTTGAAGAAAAGAAACAAAAGTACATACACGCGCAGCCGTTTACAAAGGAATCGCTGCTTTACAGAGAATTGTTTGAGGAAAGCTATAAGGGACAGGCAGAAATGATAAAGGATTTCTGGATGCCCAACAAGGAATGGGAGGGCTGTGACGTAGACGATCCTTCGGCAAGAGTTTTGAGCAACTACGGCGACAGCGGCAAATAAAATACAGAGATTGAGAGGAAAATCACTATGAAGCAAAATGATCATCAGTGTGCAAACACGTTGTATAAAGAAGCTTATGAGCATGACGCCTGCGGAATAGGCGCAGTTATCAGCATAGACGGAGTTCCTTCACATTCTGTTGTTGATGACGCTCTTTCAATAGTAGAAAAATTAGAGCACCGCGCCGGTAAGGACGCTAAGGGTGAAACAGGTGACGGTGTAGGAATTATGCTCCAGATTTCGCATGAGTTTTTCTCGGCGGTCGGAGCGGAAATGGGAATCAAACTCGGCGGACGCCGCGACTACGGTGTGGGTATGTTTTTCCTGCCTCAGGAAACCCTGGTAAGAAAGCAAGCCCAAAAAATGTTTGAGGTTATTTGTAAAAAAGAGGGCGCAGAGTTTTTGGGATGGCGCGAGGTGCCTGTCAATACTGAAATTTTGGGAGATAAGGCAAAGGAATCAATGCCCTGTATCTGTCAGTGCTTTGTAAAGCGTCCAAAGGAATTAAAACGCGGACTTGAATTTGACCGCAAGCTTTATATTATAAGAAGAATTTTTGAGCAGAGTAATGACGACACTTATGTTTCGTCATTGTCATCAAGAACCATTGTATATAAGGGAATGTTTCTGGTCGGACAGCTGCGCCGGTTTTATGCAGATTTGCAGAGCGAAAAATATCTCAGTGCTGTGGCGATGGTACATTCGAGATTTTCGACCAACACAATGCCCAGCTGGGAGCGTGCTCATCCGAACAGATTTATTTTGCATAACGGCGAAATAAACACAATCCGCGGTAATGCCGACCGTATGATTGCCAGAGAGGAAACAATGCTTTCGGATTGCTTAAAGGACGACATGGACAAGGTTCTGCCGGTAATATGCCAGTCCGGCTCAGACTCCGCTATGCTTGACAACACGCTTGAATTTTTGGTAATGAGCGGTATGCCGCTGCCTTTGGCTGTTATGATTACCATTCCGGAGCCGTGGAAAAACGATCCGAATATCAGCCGCAAAAAGAGAGATTTATACAGATATTATGCGACAATGATGGAACCATGGGACGGCCCGGCGGCAATACTCTTTACCGACGGCGACGTTATGGGCGCTGTGCTTGACAGAAACGGTCTGCGTCCTGCAAGATATTATATAACAAAGGATAAAAAGCTTATACTTTCGTCCGAGGTCGGAGTTTTGGATATTCCGGCTGAGGATATAGAGCTTAAATCACGTCTGCAGCCGGGCAAAATGCTCCTGGTTGATACGGTGAAAGGCAGAGTAATCTCTGACGAGGAATGTAAGGAGTATTACGCCGACAGACAGCCGTACGGCGAATGGCTTGACAGCTGCCTGATAAATCTGAAGGATTTGCCCGTACCGAACCATAAGGTTCCGCAGTATACCCAGGAGGAGCGCGACCGCTTGTATAAAGCCTTCGGCTATACCTATGAGGATATAACAGGCTCAATTCTGCCGATGGCAAAGAACGGCAGCGAGGCTATTGCGGCAATGGGCTGTGACATTCCGCTTGCGGTATTGTCCGAAAAGCATCAGCCGCTGTTTAACTACTTCAAGCAGCTTTTTGCACAGGTAACAAATCCACCTATAGACGCTTTAAGAGAGAAGATAGTAACCGATACAACGGTTTATGTAGGTTCTGATGGTAATCTGCTGGACGAAAAGGCGGAAAACTGCCGCGTTCTTAAAATAAACAATCCTATACTGACAAGCGTTGACCTTATGAAGATACGCAGCATGAACCGCGAGGGCTTTAAGGCGGAAACAATATCGCTTTTGTACTATAAAAATACTTCGCTTGAAAAAGCCTTGGATAAGCTTTACGTAAACTGTGACCGCGCTTACAGAAACGGCGCAAATATACTGATTTTGTCAGACCGCGGCGTTGATGAAAACCACGTTGCGATTCCGTCGCTTTTGGCGGTTTCCGCTATGGAGCAGTATCTGATACGCACCAAAAAGCGTACGGCTGTGTCAATTATTCTTGAAAGCGCAGAGCCGCGCGAGGTACATCATTTTGCAACTCTGCTCGGCTATGGCGCGCGTGCGGTAAACCCGTATCTTGCACAGGAATGTATAGCGGAGCAGATTGACAACGGCAGACTTGACAAGGATTATCACACTGCTATTGCCGACTATAACAACGCGATTTTGCAGGGAATTGTAAAGATTGCCTCCAAAATGGGAATTTCTACGCTCCAGTCGTATCAGTCGGCGCAGATTTTTGAGGCGGTCGGTATCTGCAGAGAAACCATAGATAAATACTTTACCAATACGGTCAGTCCGGTGGAGGGTATAGGACTTAAAGAGATAAACGAGGGTGTGGAATGGCGGCATAACCATGCGTTTGACCCGCTGGAGCTTGGCGTTGATACAACTCTTGACAGCGTAGGTGCACATAAGCTGCGCAGCGGTAAAAACAGCGAGGATCACCTCTACAATCCCAAAACGATAATTGCATTGAGAGAGGCAACACATACAGGCTCATACGAGCGCTTTAAAGCATACACCGCTATGGTAGATGACGAGAAAAAACCGCATACTCTGCGCGGGTTGTTTGAGTTTGTATATGACGAAAACGGAGGAGTTCCGCTTGACGAGGTAGAACCGGCAAGTGAGATAGTAAAGCGCTTTAAAACCGGAGCGATGTCATACGGTTCTATTTCAGAGGAGGCTCATACCTGTATGGCGATTGCCATGAACCGTCTCGGCGGCAAGTCCAACTCCGGTGAGGGCGGCGAGGATCCCTCCAGATTCGGAACGGAAAAAAACAGCGCTATAAAGCAGGTTGCTTCAGGCAGATTCGGCGTGACAAGCCGTTATCTCGGCAGCGCTAAGGAAATACAGATAAAGATGGCTCAGGGCGCAAAGCCGGGTGAGGGCGGACATCTGCCGGGTAAAAAGGTATACCCGTGGATTGCCAAGACAAGGTTTTCAACACCGGGTGTATCGCTGATTTCACCGCCGCCGCATCATGATATCTATTCGATAGAGGATTTGGCGCAGCTGATATTTGACTTAAAGAATGCAAACCGCAAGGCAGGCATATCCGTCAAGCTGGTATCCGAGGCAGGCGTAGGCACTATTGCCGCGGGTGTTGCAAAAGCGGGCGCTGAGGTAATATTGGTTTCCGGTTATGACGGCGGTACAGGCGCAGCGCCGGGAAGCTCAATTCATAATGCCGGACTCCCGTGGGAACTTGGTATAGCAGAGGCGCATCAGACTTTGGTAAAGAACGGCTTGCGTACGCGCGTCCGTCTTGAAACCGACGGAAAACTGATGAGCGGCAGAGATGTTGCAATTGCATGTATACTCGGCGCAGAGGAATTCGGATTTGCTACCGCACCGCTCGTTACAATGGGCTGTGTAATGATGAGAGTTTGTAACCTTGATACCTGTCCTGTGGGTATAGCAACCCAAAATCCGGAGCTGAGAAAGCGTTTTGCTGGCAAGCCGGAATATGTAATCAACTTTATGATGTTCATAGCCGAGGAGCTGCGCGAGATTATGGCAAAGCTTGGCGTGCGTACCATCGACGAGCTGGTCGGCAGAACCGACAAGATAAGAGTACGCAGCAATCAGATAACAGACAGATGTAAGTCCCTGGATTTATCATCAATTATAGGCGAGGCTATGCCGGTACACTTTAACAGAGATGATGTATTTGATTTTGAACTGTCAAATACCATAGACGAAAAGGTGTTTATTCCGGAATTTGAAAAGGCATTCGTCAAGAAGCAGAAAAAAGAAATCTCGGTTAAGGTTTCAAGCACAAACCGCAGTACGGGAACGATTCTCGGTTCGGTAATAACCGAAAAGTTCGGTGAAACACTCGATGATGACACATATGTGATAAATTGTTCCGGCGGCGGCGGTCAGTCCTTTGGTGCGTTTATACCTAAAGGTTTGACAATAAAGCTGACGGGCGACAGCAACGATTACTTCGGCAAAGGTCTGTCCGGCGGAAAGCTGATAGTCAGGACTGATGAAAAGAGTACCTTTGACGCGGAAAAAAATGTGATTATAGGAAACGTAGCTTTGTACGGCGCAACAAGCGGTAAGGCTTATATAAACGGTATAGCCGGCGAAAGATTCTGCGTAAGAAATTCCGGAGCGTCAGCCGTTGCCGAGGGCTGCGGCGACCACGGCTGTGAGTATATGACCGGCGGCAGAGTTGTGATACTCGGCCCGACAGGCAAAAACTTTGCGGCAGGCATGAGCGGCGGTGTTGCGTATGTCCTGGACGAAAACCACGACTTCTATCTCAGAGTAAACAAGCAGATGATAAACATGAGCGGCGTTACGGAGCCGCAGGACATAGCAGAACTTAAAGGAATGATAGAGGAACATACCGCGCAGACAGGCTCAAAGCTCGGCAGCAGAATTTTAGCAGATTTTGATAGTTATCTGCCGATGTTTAAAAAGATAATTCCGGGCGATTATCAGAAGATGATGCAGGAGATTGCTATGTACGAGGGAAAAGGTATGTCGGAAGAAGAAGCGCGGCTGCAGGCTTTTTTAAGCCTGCAGGCATAGGAGGTATTTAAGATGGGTAAGATAACAGGATTTATGGATTATGACAGAACCGAAAATCTTTCAGTACCTCCCAAGGAGCGTATAAAAAGCTTTTCGGAGTTTCATCCGATGCTGGACAAGGAACAAAGACGCCGTCAGGGCGCGCGGTGTATGAACTGCGGAGTTCCTTTCTGTCAGTCGGGAACGGAGTTCGGCGGTATGGTAAGCGGCTGTCCGCTGCACAACCTGATTCCGGAATGGAATGATGAAATATATAACGGAAACTGGAAACAGGCATTGCTCAGACTGCTTAAAACCAATAACTTTCCGGAGTTTACCGGACGTGTGTGTCCGGCTCTGTGTGAGGCGGCATGTACCTGCGGTCTTGACTGCTCGCCTGTTACGGTAAGGGAAAACGAGCTTGCCATAATAGAGGAGGGCTATGCTGAGGGGTTGATTTCCCCCACGCCGCCGGAAAGTCGCAGCGGCAAAAAGGTCGCGGTTATAGGCTCAGGTCCTGCCGGACTTGCGGCAGCCGATATGCTTAATAAGCGCGGTCACAGCGTAACCGTTTTTGAGCGTGACAAAAAACCGGGCGGACTTTTGATGTACGGTATTCCTAATATGAAGCTTGATAAATCCATAGTCAGCCGGCGTATACGGCTTATGACGGCAGAGGGTGTTGAGTTTAAGACGGGTACAGATGTCGGAAAGGATATAACGGCAGAGGAGCTTGAAAAAGAGTTTGACGCCGTTGTGCTTTGCTGCGGTGCAAAAAAGCCGAGAGATTTGTCGGCAGACGGCAGAGATACCGAGGGAATATACTTTGCGGTTGACTTTTTGTCCGATGTAACGCGTGAGGTTACCGGAGAAATAAAAAAAGCGGCAGTATCGGCGCGCGGCAAGGATGTAATAGTTGTCGGCGGCGGTGATACGGGAAACGACTGCGTCGGAACATGTATACGTCAAGGCTGTAAATCAGTAATTCAGCTTGAGATGATGCCTAAGCTTCCGGACAGCCGCGGTGAGAATAATCCGTGGCCGCAGTGGCCGAAAGTCTGCAAAACAGATTACGGTCAGCAGGAGGCAATAGCCGTTTTCGGTAATGATCCGAGAATTTATAAAACAACGGTTAAGGAGTTTATCTCAGAAAAAGGCAGTATTTCAGCGGTGAAAACCGTCGACCTGGAGTTTGTAAAGGATAAAAAAACCGGCAGAATGACTCCGCATGAGGTTGAGGGCAGCGAGAAGGTTTTGCCCTGCGGACTTTTGCTGATTGCAGCAGGCTTTGTCGGATGCGAGGACTATTCGGCAGACGCATTTAAGCTGAAGAAAACACAAAGAGGCTGTATAACAACCGATGACGGCGGATATTCCGCCGGAGGAAAGCTGTTTGCGGCAGGCGACTGCCGCCGCGGTCAGTCGCTTGTTGTATGGGCGATTGCAGAGGGCAGAACTTGTGCAAAAGAGGTTGACGAGTATCTGATGGGATACAGCAATATGTAGGTATAAAGGGCGCCGTGCGGCGCCCTTTTGTATTTGTGAGGCGGCAAAAATTTTCACTTGACATATGCGGTGTACGGTGCTATTATGAAAGAAAATTTTGGTATAAAGGTGTGTGTGCAAATGAGGATATTGTTTCAGGGCGATTCAATAACAGATGCTTTCAGATCAAGAGAGGACAATAATAATCCGGGTATAGGCTATCCTCTGCTTGTAAAGGCAGAGCTGGGATTTGAAAATCCCGGTAAGTATGAATTTTTAAACCGCGGTATAAGCGGAAATCGCGTAGTTGACGTATATGCGCGTATAAAAAAAGATATTATCAATCTCAAGCCGGATGTAATGAGTATTCTGATAGGCGTAAATGACGTATGGCATGAGCTTGTAAATGCGGATGATCCGAATGACAGCCCAAACGGTGTGGATCCGGATAAGTATTATAAAATATATTGTATGCTGATTGAGGAAGTAAAGCAGGCGCTTCCCGATATTAAAATAATGATACTGGAGCCGTTTGTCTTAAAGGGAACCACGTCAGAGAGCAATATGGAGTATTTTAAAACTGAGGTTGCAAAACGTGCGGAAATGGCAAAAAAAGTTGCGGAAAAGTTTGATTTGCCGTTTATTCCACTACAGGAGGGCTTTGACAGGCTGCAGGAGGGTACGCCGTACGGATATTGGCTGATGGACGGCGTTCATCCGACCGCTTTCGGACATGAGTATATTAAAAGAGAATGGATAAAGAAGTTTAAAGAAATCATGTAAATAAAAAAGGGCGGCAGGCAGTCGCCGGTCAAAAAAAGACTGTCAAACAAAGCTGCAAAAAACACGTGTATCACTTTTAAAGGCGGAATGCGTGTTTTTTTATATGTGTTGGTTTTCAAAATGTTAGACTGATTTTTGCCGATTTATGCAGTTATAAGGGCACACGCCAATATCATTAAGTTGATATGATATGGCGTGCGCCCCTTTTTTTATTTTAACAGATTGTCATATAATTCAGAATACTTCTTTGCCGATGCGTTCCATGAAAAATCAGTTTTCATGGCGCGTTTCATCATCGGTGCCCAGACCTCCTTGTTGGCAAATGCTTTAAGAGCCATCCGTATAACGTGCATCATGTCATTTTTGTTGTACGGATAAAAGCTGAAGCCGTTGCCCTCGCCGGTATATTCGTTAAACGGCATAACAGTGTCTTTAAGACCGCCTGTTTCGCGGACAATCGGAATTGTTCCGTAAGTCATGGCAATCATCTGACTCAGACCGCATGGCTCAAACATAGACGGCATCAGGAATATATCCGCACCGGCATAAATCTTGTGTGCCAGGTCATTGCTGAACATTATATTTGCCGACACCTTATCCGGATGATACCACGCGTTCTGGCGGAACATTTCTTCATAATTTGAATCGCCTGTGCCAAGCACAACAAGATGTATGTCCATGCTTGTCAGCTCGCCCATTGCTTCGGCAACGATACTCAGCCCCTTTTGGTCAACAAGTCTTGTGACAATACCTATCATTGCTTTTTCGCCATCGACCGGCAGTCCGAGCTGTTCCTGCAGACGGATTTTGTTTTCTTTCTTTTTGTTTATAAGATTTCTCTGGTCGTAGTTCGCAAAGATATACTTATCTGTTTTCGGGTTATATTCATCATAGTCAATTCCGTTTATTATTCCGAACAGTGATTGAGAGCGCGCCGAGAGCAAGCCGTCAAGTTTTTCGCCGCCCAGGGGTGTTTTGATTTCGTCCGCATATGTCGGACTTACTGTCGTTACATAATCGGAATACACAATTCCGCCCTTTAACAGATTTGCACAGCCGTGAAACTCCAGCTTGTCTTCGGTAAAGAAGCTGTTGTCAAGCGAGAAGAAGTCGGCTGTAATATCTATTGAGTATATTCCCTGGTATCTCAGATTGTGTATTGTAAATACGGTTTTGATTCCACGGTAGAATTCATCACGCACAAAATATGCGTTAAGCAGAACCGGAATCATACCTGTCTGCCAGTCGTGACAGTGCAGAATATCAGGCTTAAAGTCCAGATTGCGGAGTATCTCAAGACACGATTTGTCAAAAAATGCAAATCGCTCAAGGTCATTCCATTTATACAGATAAGGATCGCCGAAGTAATATTCGTTATCAACAAAGTAATAGGTAACGCCGTCTTTTTCAAGACGGAACACACCGCAGTATTTGCGCCGCCAGCTGAGCGGAACATATATAAAGAACAAAAATTCCATTTTTTCGCGGTATTCTTCGGGAATACATCCGTATTTAGGCATAATGACTCTGACATCATGTCCCAGCTTTGCCAAAGCCTGCGGCAGTGCGCCAAGCACATCACCCAATCCGCCTGTTTTGGCAAAGGGTGCTACCTCTGATGAACACATTAGTATTTTACTCATATTGTCTGCCCCTTCCAAAAGTTTATTGTTCTAAATAACGGTACGTTTGCCGATTACCATAGGATAAGTATCCTGCCCTATCAGCTTTTTGCCGCTACGCAGTACAACTTCTTTGTCAAATATTACATTTGACATCATACAGTTTTCCATTACCTCGGAATTCTGCATTATAATACAATTCTCTACAGACGCTCCTTTGGCAATATGAACGCCGCGGAACAAAATACAATTCTTAACCGTTCCCTCAATCAAGCATCCGTCGGCTATCATGGAGTTTGAAACCTGTGCGCCTGTACCGTATCTTGTCGGTACAGTATCCTTGACCTTTGTATAAATCGGCATTCCGGATTTATAGCCGAAAAGCTCATCGCGTACATTTTTGTCAAGCAGCTGCAGATTTGCGGTAAAGAACGATTTGACATCATCTATTTTAAGCTGATAGCCGGAAAACTCATAGGCGCAGAATTTCAGCTTTTTCATGTTTGCCAAAAAAATGTCCTTTGAAATATAATGTTTTCCGTGTGCAACTGCGTCATCTGTCAGGTCTATCAAAAGCTCTTTGCGGATTATAAACATATGCATATATGTCATTGTCATATTTGATTTTTGTTTGGACGGGTAGACCTGTATGTCCTCAATTACACCATCGTCATTGACATCAAGAAGTATATTGCGTTTAAGCTCCGCCTGGCTCAGCTTTCCTGCCTTGCTGCATATCATGGTAATATCGGCTTCGGTTTCTATATGCTTTCGCAGAGCATCGTCAAAGCTGATATTGCATATCGTGTTGCAGTCTGAAACGACAACGTATTCCTGTCTGCTTCGGTCAAAATAATTCTTGGCTCCGTTTATAATATCAAGTCCGCCCTTGCGCTCCGGGGCGGTATCGCGCGACTCTTTGGGCGGAAGAATAAACAGACCGTTATTCTTTCTGTCCAGATCCCAAGCCTTGCCGGTTTCCAGATGGTCGCTCAGCGATTGATGATTGTATGTGGTTGCTATTCCCACATTTATAACGGATGAGTTTACCATATTTGACAGGATAAAGTCAATGATACGGTATCTTCCGCCAAACGGTACGGCTGCCAGAGCACGGTGGTTCGTAAGCTCTCCCATGGAAACTTCAGGGTTTTCGGCAAATATTAAACCGAGCATATCATTCTTCATTCTGATTCTCCTCCTGCGTTAAAACATCTTTTTCTACCATAGAGTTGACGGCAATTTTAACTCCGCTGCCGATTTTCAGTCCCGGACCGATAAGGGTTATGTCATTGCTGCATATTTTGGAGTTATACCAACTATTATCTGCCGTGTCATCCATAGAGCCTATGGTTGCACCGCTTCCGACGGTCACATTGTTTCCGACAATGGATTTATAGACAACAGCGTCTTTGCCTATCACTGCACCGGACATAACGATTGAATCTTCAACCTTTGCGCCCTCCTCTATGGTTACGCCCTCAAATATTACCGAGTGGTCAACTTCGCCGCTGATTTCACAGCCCTCCGTGATATAGCAGTTGCGTAAAACAGCGTCTGACGATACATAATGCGGCGGCTTAACGGGAGTTTTACTGTAAATACGCCATGATTTATCCTCCAGGTTACAGCCGGAATTATCGTCCAGAAGCTCCATGTTGGCTTCCCAAAGGCTTTGAATAGTTCCGACATCCTTCCAATATCCGTCAAACCGATAAGCTGTCAGCTTAAGACCGTCCTCCAGCATTGCCGGAATTATGTTTTTACCGAAGTCGTTTTGCGATTCGGGGTTTTGCTCATCTTCTGTAAGGTATTTTCTTAAAACCTCCCAGCTGAAGCAGTATATACCCATTGAGGCAAGATTGCTTTTCGGGTTGGCAGGCTTTTCTTCAAACTCAACTATGGTGGATTCCGCATCTGTATTCATAATGCCGAATCTTGATGCCTCGTCCCACGGAACCTCTATAACAGCAATGGTTGCATCGGCACCGCTTTCCTTGTGGCATTTTACCATTTTATTATAATCCATTTTATATATGTGATCTCCCGATAAAATCAGGACATATTTTGGATCAAACTGCGCTATAAAGCTAAGATTCTGATAGATGGCGTTGGCTGTGCCTTTATACCATTCACCCTTTTCACCCGAAGTATACGGCGGCAATACATATACACCCCCATTGGAGCGATCCAGATCCCACGCTCTGCCGCCGGCGATATAGGTGTTAAGTTCCAGAGGTCTGTACTGCGTCAGTACGCCGACAGTATCAATTCCGGAATGTGTGCAGTTGCTCAGGGGAAAATCAATTATGCGGTACTTGCCGCCGAAGGGTACGGCGGGCTTTGCCACTTCACTTGTAAGAATACCCAGCCGGCTTCCCTGTCCGCCGGCAAGAATCATAGCTAAACATTCTTTTGGTTTCATATAATACTCGTTGCCTTTCCGGCTCATAATAACGGTATCAACCGCGAGCCCTTTAAATCATCTTTATTTGTTTCGGGCTTTTTTTGCCCTGAATTTCAGATACATACCGGTGAGCGGAGGTATATCCGTTTCAATTGAGTACGGATAACCGTTTGACGGAACCTTGCGCGTTTTCAGCTTGCGGCTGCCTTTTCCGTCGCCGCCGTAGCATTTTGCATTTGTACTGAGTACAGTTTCGTACTCGCCTTCTTCCGGAACGCCTATGCGGTATTTGGTGCGTGCAACAGGCGTAAAGTTAAGCACAACGGCAATTTTTTCATTTTCCGCTGCGTCAATGCGTATAAATGACAGGACGCTGTTTGCGCTGTCCTCTGCATTAAGCCATTTAAAGCCCTTCCAGTCGCCGTGCTCGCGCTCTATTTCATACATAGACGGATTTGAGCGGTAGAATTCGTTTAAATCAGCCGAAAACCTGTGCAGCTTTGCGTGTGCCGGATAATCCTCCAAAAGCCAGTCAAGCTGTTGGGCAAAGCGCCATTCTACAAACTGACCGAACTCGCCGCCCATAAACAGCAGCTTTTTGCCGGGATGTGCATACATAAACATATACAGCAGCTTAAGCTCGGCAAACTTTTCTTCATAGCTGCCCCACATTTTGTCTAAGAGTGAGCGTTTGCCGTGAACAACTTCGTCATGCGACAGGGCGAGGATGTAGTTCTCCGAAAAAGCGTACATCATAGGGAATGTAAGCTTGTTGTGATTGCCCTTGCGGAACAGCGGATCGCACTGCATATAATCAAGCACGTCATGCATCCAGCCCATATTCCATTTAAAGTTAAAGCCAAGACCGCCCTCGTATGCAGGGTTTGTAACGCCGCCCCATGCAGTGGATTCCTCTGCTATCATCATAACATTTGGAAAACGTTCAAACACGGCGGTGTTAAGCTTCTGCAGAAAATCTATAGCCTCAAGGTTTTCTTTTCCTCCGTAGATATTCGGCAGCCATTCGCCGTCGCGGCGGTTATAGTCGAGATAAAGCATACTCGAAACCGCATCGACTCTCAGTCCGTCGAGATGATATTCGCCAAGCCAGAACAAGGCGTTGGAAATCAGAAATGAAAAAATTTCCGTCTTTGTCCAGTCAAAAACCAGAGTCCCCCATTCCTTGTGCTCACCGCGTCTGCTGTCGGGATGCTCAAAAAGAGGAGTTCCGTCAAAGCTTGCAAGACCAAAATCATCCTTGGGAAAGTGCGCCGGAACCCAGTCCATTATAACGCCTATGCCGTTTTGGTGCAGAGCATCAATAAGAGCTTTAAGCTCTGTCGGCTTGCCGTAGCGGCTTGTTGCCGAATAATACCCGGTAACCTGATACCCCCACGAGCCGTCAAACGGATATTCGCTTATCGGCATAAACTCAACATGAGTATAGTGCATATCCTTGAGATACGGTATCAGAATATCAGCCATTTCGGTATAGGTATAATAGCTTCCGTCATCTTTGGTTTTCCAAGAGCCGAAGTGCATCTCGTAAATATTTACGGGTTTATCGTAAAGAGGGGTGCCTGCTCTTTGCTTTATCCAGTCATCATCATTCCAGCTGTAGCTTAAATCCGTTGTAACGGACGCATTTGCCGGTCTGACTTCTGAACAAAAAGCATAAGGATCGGCTTTAAGCTGAATCTTGCCGCTTCGCGTTTCTATGCTGAATTTATAGTTCTGTCCCTCAGTGATTCCGGGGATAAAAAGCTCCCATATCCCGGAATTGATATGACGGTTCATTTTGCCGCGGCTTCTGTCCCAGCCGTTACCGTCGCATACAACCGAAACCGAAACCGCTCCGGGTGCCCATACCGCAAAAAGGTAGCCGTCCTCGCCGGAGTTTCCCTTTGTTTTATGAGCGCCGAGCATTTTATAGCTCTCGTAATTTGTTCCCTGATTAAAGAGGTACATAGGCGCATCGTCAATATACGGCGTATATTTTTCCGCTGCCGCTGTCTTTTTCTTCATTTGCATCCCTCCTGTGTAAAATCTGTGTAAAGATTGTAAAAATCATCAAAAACACACATACAATTCTTCTGTAATTTATATATTATTCACAGGTTAATTTTACCATAGTTCAGGCGTAATGTCTATTTTTTTCTCGTAAAAATGTGCACAAATTATTTCCGGTGTTTTTGTATGATTTTTGTTTTAAAAACCGCGGTTTTCCGCGTTTTTTTCCAAATTAAGCCAGAGTGTTTGCGGTATCGGCAATAATTGCGCCGAGTGCCTGCTGAAAACACTGTACAGGTTAGCCAAACCCAACATGCCCCGTAATTGAAAAATCATTATCTTTTTGAATTGTTGTCCTTGTAAGGCGACGTATTATCGAGCATTTTAATGCCGCATTGCTTAGCCGAAAGATAGCAATCCGAACCCGCCTGAAAAAGCACAATTTCGGCATCTTTCGGTTTGTCATCTTTGCAAGGCGCCAGCCTTACTGCATCTTCCGCACCAAAATCTGCTCGAAATTCTATCATTTTCAGGTCGAAGAATTTTGAGAGAGCGGATTTTTGGTTACGCAAGGCAAAAACGCAGGTAATCCTGACGGATTGCCGAGTATTTTAACACGGCGAAAGCGGAAATCCGCCACTCAATATCGGAGTTCGGATTACTCTCTTTCGGCTATCTTACGCAAAAATGCTGCCGTTTATTACGGCTTTTGTTTAGAATTAACATATATTTGCCCTGCGGACAGACATATATTTTTATTGTTTTTCATTAAAAAGATTTGATAAGACTTTACTTTTATGATAAAATACTATATAATGGATAGTTGTTATTCACATTATTGTTTCGGGAGGGATTCAATATGAAAAATACAGTGAAAAACGCGTCTTCTTATGAAAAAAGAAAAGCTTTTATAAAAGATGAGATTATAGGAAAGCTGACGCGCTATTTCGGCAAGACCGTACAGCAGGCAAGTCAGCGTGAAATATACACAGCGGTATCAATGACCATCCGTGACGAAATCATGGAAAAATGGGTGGCATATAAAGAAAAGACAGAACTTAAACCGCGCAAGGAGCTTTATTATCTTTCCTTTGAGTTTCTTATGGGCAGAGCAATGGGCAACAACCTCATGAACCTCAGAGAAACAAAGATCTATCAGGAGGTATTGTCCGATATGGGCGTTACTCTTGAAGATGTTGAGGAATACGAAACAGACGCAGGACTCGGCAACGGAGGCCTTGGCAGACTTGCTGCCTGCTTCCTGGACTCTCTGACAAATTTAGAACTTCCGGCTTTTGGCTGCGGAATACGCTATGAGTTTGGTCTGTTCCGCCAGAAGATTGTTGACGGATACCAGATAGAGATGCCGGATCCGTGGCTGCAAAGCGGAAATGTGTGGGATATTGCACGTCCGGAGGATATAAAAGAGGTTCACTTCAACGGTTCGGTTGAGCAGTATTTTGAGGACGGAAGAATGAAGTTCCGTCATGTAAACTATAATACCGTTATGGCAGAGCCGTACGATATGCCGATAACCGGCTTTGAGTGCGAAACCGTAAATACTCTGCGCCTCTGGAGGGCGCGCTCGCCTGAAGTTATAGACATGAGCGAGTTTAACCGCGGCGATTATGCAAAGGCATCCGAAAACAAGGATCTTGCGGAGGTTATATCCAAGATTCTTTATCCTGAGGATAATCACTATGAGGGCAAGCTGCTGCGTCTTAAACAGCAATACTTCTTTGTTTCGGCTACAATACAGTGGATTCTGTCAAAGCACCGTCAGAAAGGTCTTTCGGTACATCAGATTCCGGAATATATACAAATTCATATCAATGACACTCATCCGACAATCGCAATCCCGGAGCTTATGCGTATTCTGATGGACGAGGAGGGACTCGGCTGGGACGAGGCATGGGATATAGTAGGCAAGACCTTTGCTTATACAAACCATACCATCCTTTGCGAAGCGCTTGAAAAATGGCCGTTTGATATGGTTCAGACGCTTTTGCCGCGTCTTGCAATGATTATACAGGAGATTGACCGCCGCCAGAGAGAGGCACTGTGGGAGCGCTTCCCCGGAGACAACGGAAAGATTGAGTATATGTCCGTCATCAGCGGAGGTCAGGTAAGCATGGCAAATCTCTGCCTAACCGCGTGCCATAACATAAACGGCGTTGCGGCGCTGCATACCGAGATTCTTAAAAAAGAAACCTTTAAAGATTATTACAGCATTTATCCGTATAAGTTTAAGAATGTTACCAACGGCGTAACCTTCCGCAGATGGCTTTATAAGGCGAATCCGGAGCTTAGAGAGCTTATAAACGACTCAATAGGCGGCGGCTGGGTTAAGGATTACCGCGAGCTTGAAAAGCTTACTCCGTTTGCCGATGATAAAGCCTTCAGAGAAAAATTTGCCGCGATAAAGCTTGATAACAAGAAAAAGCTTGCAAAATATATTAAAGAGCATAACAATATTGACGTTAATCCTGAATCCATGTTTGACGTTCAGATAAAGCGTCTGCATGAATACAAGCGTCAGCTTTTGAAAGCAATGCAGATAATTTATCGTTATCAGCAGCTGCTTGACGATCCTGAGCATGCGGATAAACTGCCGACAACATATATCTTCGCAGCAAAGTCCGCGCCCGGCTATCACATGGCAAAGCTGATAATAAAGTTTATCAATGATGTTGCTGAGGTTATCAATAATGATAAGAGAGTAAACGACATTCTCAAGGTTGTGTTTATAGAAAACTACAGTGTTTCCATTGCAGAAAAAATTGTTGCTGCGGCAGACGTCAGCGAGCAGATTTCCACCGCATCGAAGGAGGCGTCCGGTACCGGTAATATGAAGCTTATGCTCAACGGTGCTCTTACAATCGGAACAATGGACGGTGCAAACGTGGAAATCCGTGAGCAGGTCGGAGATGACAATATATTCATATTCGGTCTGTCGTCAAATGAGGTGCTTAACCTTTATGCACACGGAAAGTCACCAAGCCCGGCAATCTACGCGTCAAGCCCGACCGTAAAGAGGGTTGTCGATACTCTGATTGACGGAACCTTTAATCCGGATAATCTGTTTTATGACATATATCATTCACTTGTCATGGAGGGCGGCTTGTCTGATACGTAGTTGCTTTTGGCTGACTTTGATTCATATATTAAGGAGTGCCAGCGTGTAATGGATAAGTGGTGTGATAAGGACGCATGGATGCGTAGTGCGGTTATAAACACCGCAAAAGCCGGATTCTTCTCAAGCGACAGAAGCATTGAGGATTATAACAGAGAAATTTGGCATCTCAGATAAGAAAAAAATCAGCCCGTGCGGATTACGGCGATTTGTACGGGCGATACATAAAAACGCCGGATAAAATTCAGGAGGGATATATGATGAAAAAATTATTTACACTTCTTTGCGCGGCAATGCTTACGGTATCACTGGTAGGCTGCGGAAATTCAACACAGACAGGCTCGCAGACGGATGCAGCTGATAAGACACAGAGCACGGCAAGCGATCTTGAGTATGTAACAGGCAACGGCAAAATGATTATAGGATATACCGATTACGAGCCGATGAACTTCACCGGTGATGACGGAAAGCTGACAGGCTTTGACACAGAGTTTGCGGAGGCTGTTTGCGAAAAGCTCGGCGTAACGCCTGAGTTTGTGGAAATCGACTGGGACAATAAGTTCCTTGAGCTTGATTCCAAGAGCATTGACTGTATCTGGAACGGTATGACCATCACAGACGAGGTTAAAATGAACACCAATGTTACAAAGCCTTATGTAGTAAATGCACAGGTTGTTGTTATGAACAAGGACAAGGCTGCAAACTATAAGGATGCGGAATCAATGAAGGAACTTAAATTTGCCGCAGAGGCAGGTTCGGCCGGCGAGGAGGCTATAAAGGAAAACGGTCTTGATGCAAATTACACAGCTGTTTCCGCTCAGACAGACGCAATGCTTGAGGTTGCCAGCGGTTCTGTTGATGCATGCGTAATCGACATCACAATGGCAAACGCAATGACAGGCGAGGGTACGAGCTATGCAAATATGACCTCTGTTCTGGATCTGACCGAGGAGGAATACGGAATCGGATTCCGCAAAGGCTCTGACCTGGCAGAAAAAGTAAACGGCATAATTGACGAGCTTAATGCTGACGGAACTCTGCCGGCTTTAGCTGAAAAGTATAGCCTGACTCTTGCTAAATAAACAAATTTACTAAATACTAAAGAGGTATTTCTATGTTTACACAGGTCACAATGAGCCTTCTTGAAGGGTTTTTCATGACTCTGAAGATATTTGCTCTTACACTTGCACTTGCTCTGCCGCTCGGTCTGATAATAAGCTTCGGCTCAATGTCAAAGCTTAAAGCAGTCCGCTGGCCGATACGCACCTTTATATGGATTATCCGCGGAACGCCGCTTATGCTGCAGCTGATAGTGATTTACTACGGTCCGGGACTCTTGGCGGCGTGGGCGTCTAAATATGCCGGCTGGGGAAACCCTGTTATTTCGTGGATTGCCGCGTGGACGGTGCCCGATCGCTTTATTGCCGTGATTACGGCGTTTGTGATAAACTATGCCTGCTATTTTTCGGAGATATATCGCGGCGGAATTGAGGCTATTCCTAAGGGACAGTATGAAGCCGGACAGGTTTTGGGACTTACGCGCGTGCAGGTGTTCTTCAGAGTAATTCTTTTGCAGGTAATAAAGCATATCGTACCGCCTATGAGCAACGAGATAATTACCCTTGTAAAGGATACTTCGCTGGCGCGTATCATAATGGTTTATGAAATAATCTGGAACGCCCAGAAGTTTATTAAATCGGACGGACTGCTGTGGCCTCTGTTCTATACGGGCGTGTATTATCTGCTGTTCTGCGGACTTTTGACATTGCTGTTCAGGTACATAGAAAAACGTCTTGATTACTTTAGATAAGGGAGGCTGAACCGTTGAAGATACTTGAAGTAAAAAACTTTTCAAAAAGCTTCGGCAAGACTGAGGTTCTGCGCGGCGTCAACTTCTCTATGGACGAGGGTGAGGTTGTTTCGATTATCGGCTCATCCGGCAGCGGAAAAACCACGCTTCTGCGCTGTATCAATTTTTTGGAGCGTGCCGATAAGGGACAGCTTTTGCTTGACGGCAAGGTGCTGTATGACGCGGAATCCGATACGGCGATGAAGGCAGGGGAAATACGCAAAAAACAGCTCAGCTTCGGAATGGTTTTTCAGGACTTCAATCTGTTTCCGCAGTACAGTGTTCTGGAAAACGTAACTCTTGCCCCGCGGCTTCTGGCAAAGGAAATGCCGGATTTTAAAGCACGGAAAAAGGCAATCTATGCGGATATAGAAAAAAACGCAAAGGACATTCTTGCACGCGTAGGCCTTGAAGAAAAGCTTGATAATTATCCGTGCGAGCTTTCCGGCGGTCAAAAGCAGCGTGTTTCGATAGCGCGCGCACTTGCGCTTAAACCGCGCGTGTTGTTTTTTGACGAGCCTACATCTGCTCTTGATCCGGAGCTTACCGGAGAAATCCTTAAGGTTATACGCAGACTTGCGGAACAGCACGTTACCATGATTATCGTAACGCATGAGATTGAGTTTGCAAGAAACGTAAGCGATAAGGTTATCTTTATGGCTGACGGCGTTGTAGCCGAGGAGGGGACGCCAGAGGAGGTTATAGGAAACCCAAAGCAGGACCGCACACGCAGCTTTTTGCAAAAGCTGAATGAAAAATAACTGAAAATTTTAAGTTAAATTATTAACAATTTTAAAAAAAAGACTTGTATATTTACATTAAATGAGGTAAAATATATACAGTTGCGGAGAAATATTCTGCAATAAATGTCACAAATGAAAAATAATTAAAATTTATACATTTTTTAGGAGGTACTTTACTATGGCAGTAAAAGTTGCTATCAATGGATTTGGACGTATCGGCCGTCTGGCTTTTCGTCAGATGTTCGGTGCAGAAGGTTATGAGGTTGTTGCTATCAACGACCTGACAAAGCCCTCAATGCTGGCTGACTTGCTCAAGTATGACACAGCACAGGGCGGTTATTGCGGTAAAATCGGTGAGAATCTTCACACAGTTGAGGCTGATGATGAAAAGGGTACTCTTACCGTTGACGGCAAGACTCTGACAATATATGCAAAGGCTAATGCCGCTGAACTCCCCTGGGGTGAAATCGGTGTTGATGTTGTTCTGGAGTGCACAGGTTTCTATTGCTCAAAAGAGAAGTCACAGGCTCATATCGACGCAGGCGCTAAAAAGGTTGTTATCTCCGCACCGGCTGGTAGCGATCTTAAAACTATCGTTTTCAGCGTAAACGAGAACACTCTCGATGCAAATGATACTATTATTTCTGCTGCATCCTGCACAACCAACTGCCTTGCTCCTATGGCAAAGGCTCTTAACGACTACGCTCCGATTCAGAGCGGTATCATGTCAACAATTCACGCTTACACAGGCGACCAGATGATTCTTGACGGTCCTCACAGAAAGGGTGACCTCCGCCGTGCAAGAGCAGGTGCTGCTAATATCGTTCCTAACTCAACCGGCGCTGCAAAGGCAATCGGTCTTGTTATTCCGGAACTCAACGGCAAGCTTATCGGTTCAGCTCAGCGTGTTCCTGTTCCCACAGGTTCTACAACAATCCTTACAGCTGTTGTTAAGGGCGCAGACGTTACCGTTGACGGTATCAATGCCGCTATGAAGGCTGCTGCATCAGAGTCTTTCGGCTACAACACTGATCCGATCGTTTCTTCTGACGTTATCGGTATGAGATACGGCTCATTGTTTGATGCAACTCAGACAATGGTATCAAAGATTGCTGACGATCTGTATGAGGTTCAGGTTGTTTCCTGGTACGACAACGAGAACAGCTACACCAGCCAGATGGTAAGAACAATCAAATATTTTGCAGAACTGTAAGATATAAAGTAAATAAAAAGCCGTTGTATACTGAGGTATACAGCGGCTTTTTTAGATTATCGAAAAAGCAAGAGTTTGGCAGTATGACAGACGATAGATTGCACGGGTGCGCTGCTGGAAAACAGGCGCCAAAAGTGGTTTGATTTTTAGACTACAGTGCAAGCCTTATTGCTAATATAATAAGTACGGCGCTTATACAATATATGGCTGTTGAGGAGGTGCCGCCTTCTTTTTTGTTATATAATTTATTATCCAACAGCATTTTATCATGGGATATTTCGCATGGATAAACTCGTGTCGAACCATGAGAATCCAACATAAGCTGATTGGACTTTAGTTTATATGAAAACCATTCTTCGCCATAAGCTGTTTCGGTAGAATACGTACGGTATTTTATTCCGGTACTATCTTTAAAAAATTCGTAAAATACAGTGCCCTCCCCTCCCTCGGCAGGATCTATTTGCCACTTTCCAATAATATTATTCGATTCTCCCTTGATAAAAGTAAATAAAACCACTATTATTGTAAAAAATGCTATTACGACGCCTGCCGTTCTTCTAATTTTTATCTTATTCATATTATTGCCTCCTTTATATATTAAGTTCAGCACATTTACGGCTATTGCGCTTCATTTAACTTGTTTTCAACTTGCTCTTTTGTAAGTATAATATTGCCGTCCTGATCCTTTAGGCTACCATCAACATCCATAATCACGGAAGTTTCGCTATTTGCAACAAAACCCGCAGGATAAACTTTTTCGCCTGACATTACAATAGATGTGTCCGGATAAATATATGCTTTAAAGGATTCGTCTTTAATTTGAACACAATCCTCATACATTTTAAAAGAACATTGTGTAGGCTCGTAGGAACCGCCGACAGTAGAAACGTAAAACCAATCCTTGTAACTGACCTGCATAGTTTCGTTTTCTTCGTCAACAGATAATATATGCACAAAATTATCATTTCCGCCATAGGAATTCTTAAATGTCCACTTTTTGCCTGCAACAGATTGTAAATCCCATGTATATTGGTTGCAGTTTAAATCATACAGTACTTTCCCATCTGCTGCATTGATTGTTAATATACATTCTCTTGTTAAAATTCCATCTTTCACGGTGCAATTTACGGTTATTTGAGAATTAGTACCTGTTTCGTACAGTTTTTGATTGACAGAGTTGATTGTTACCTCCGGAGTAAAACAATACTTTTTATTTTCTGCATCTTCTTTAAAATAAGCTTTTGTTTTTTCGGTATACCATTCTTCACTGATACCGGAAAGAATTTTTTTCTCTGTACTTGCAATACTGTAATCGGAAAATTCCCACTGATTTTTCTTCTCGTATGTAATTTTTAACTGTTCTTTAATTTGTAAAGCAGAATTTGAAGATGTAATTAAACAAGTGTATATCTGCTTATTTTCAAATTGTCCTACATTTATAATCTCACATTCAGTCTGATAATCATTATCACAGTTGTTCAAATATCCGTGCATTTCTTCAAATGATTCGTCAGTCAGTTCTGCGTAACTGCTGTTTTTTAAATCCTCCAAAATATCTTCACTTTTCATAGTTTTCGGATTGCACCCTTGTAGAAAAAGCATAACAAAGATAAGCAATATACCAAAGAAAACCTTTCTTTTCATTTTTTATCCCCCAAATTGTAAAATAGCAAAATAATAATATCACAAATTGAGATAAAAGTCAATATCTCATAACGAGATAACATAAAATATATTACGGTAGGTGATTTGATTATGAGGTTAAAATCATTAAGGGAAGATTCAGATATAAAACAAAAAGAAATAGCGGACTTTCTGCATATAAAGCAAAACACGTACTCGCAATATGAAAACGGGCAAAGACAACTACCGATTGAGATTTTAATACAGCTGGCTAAATATTATAAAGTTTCGACCGATTATATTTTGGAATTATCGGATAATAAATAGATATAAGATAGGCAAATGCAATATGGTTTAAGTTTTTTGTACTCAGAATAATATTCAATGTTTCGCAAGGGTGCTTTTCTGAGTTTTGTGAATAACCAAAAAAGAAGTACAGGACGTTTTCCTGTACTTCTTTTTGTAATAAAATTAAATATCTTTTATTTCGCTGTGGAAGCTTTGAAGTGATTTAACTTCAAGCTTTCCGGACTTTCTTACGGCTTTTATGCCGTCAACGGTTGCTTGTGCCGCCGCCATGGTTGTCATGTGGGGAACACGGTTTTTGATAGCGCTTTTTCTGATATAGCTATCGTCAACGGCGCTCTTTTTGCCGACAGGCGTGTTTATTATAAAGTCAATTTCGCCGTTAGTGACCTTATCAATTATATTTGGTCTGCCCTCATTCAGCTTTGCAACCTTTTCAACAGGGATTCCTGCCGCGGTCAAAAGCCGGTAAGTTCCCTCGGTTGCCATAAGCTTAAAGCCGCAGTCATAAAAGCCGCGTGCAATCTTAACTGCATCATCCTTATCGCGGTCGCTTACGCTCATTAAAACTGTTCCGTTCATAGGAATTTTTACTCCGGCAGCCTCCTGCGCTTTATAAAATGCCTCGCCGAAGTTTGAGGATATTCCCAAAACCTCTCCGGTAGAACGCATTTCCGGACCGAGAATCGGATCAACCTCCGGGAACATATTAAACGGGAATACTGCTTCCTTTACTCCATAATGTGCAAAACGCTTTTCTCTCAGTTCCGGCACGGGTGATTTTCTTCCGGTCAGCGGTGCGGTCATAATATCTGTTGCAAGCTGAACCATATTGATTCCGCATACCTTTGACACAAGCGGAACTGTACGTGACGCGCGCGGATTTGCCTCTAAAACATAAACCGTGCCGTCCTCTATGGCGTACTGCATATTCATAAGGCCTACGACATTCATCTCAGCCGCTATACGCTTGGTATAATCCTTTATCGTTCTTACCTGTTCAACGGTCAGACCTTTCGGCGGAATTACACATGCAGAGTCACCGGAGTGTACGCCGGCAAGCTCGATATGTTCCATAACAGACGGAACAAATACATTTGTGCCGTCACTGATTGCGTCTGCCTCGCACTCTGTTGCGTTGTGCAAAAAGCGGTCAATAAGAATCGGCCTGTCCGGTGTAACGCCGACGGCAGCCTGCATATAGTATGCCAAAGCCTCGCTGTCGTATACTACCTCCATTCCTCTGCCGCCTAAAACGTATGACGGACGAACCATAACGGGATAGCCGATTTTTGCGGCAATCTCCAAAGCCTCTGCGGTGGTGGATGCCATTCCGGATTCCGGCATGGGAATCTCAAGTTTGTCCATCATCTCACGGAACAAATCTCTGTCCTCTGCAAGATCTATGGTTTCCGGACTGGTGCCGAGGATGTTTACGCCTGCCGCTTTAAGAGCGGCGGCAAGGTTAAGCGGAGTCTGTCCGCCGAACTGTGCGATAACGCCGACCGGCTGTTCCTTTTCGTGGATGCTGAGCACATCCTCAAGAGTCAAAGGCTCAAAATAAAGGCGGTCTGAGGTGTCATAATCTGTCGAAACGGTTTCCGGATTACAGTTGACAATTATTGTTTCAAAGCCGAGCTTCTTCAGCGCCTTTGCGGCGTGAACGCAGCAATAGTCAAACTCTATGCCCTGTCCTATTCTGTTCGGACCTCCGCCAAGAATCATTATTTTCTGTTTGCCGCTGTCCTTGACAGAGCAGTCATCCTTAATGTTATAGCTGGAATAATAATATGCAGCGTCTTGGGTTCCGCTTACGTGGATTCCCTCCCATTTTTCTGTTATGCCTGCAGCAATTCTGCCGTTTCTGACGGCGCTTTCGTCAAGTTTTAAAAGACCTGCAAGGTATCTGTCGGAAAATCCGTCGCATTTTGCTTTGCGCAGAGTATCCGGATCGGGCAGAACGCCGGGCTTGGAGCGAAGTTCGTTTTCCTCGTCAACAAGTTCTTTCATCTGCTCGATAAAATAGTGTTTAACCTTTGTGCGCGCATAGATTTCATCAGCGGTACAGCCTTTGCGTAAAGCCTCATACATTATAAAGTGGCGTTCGCTTGACGGAGTGCTGAGCATGTTTAGCAGCTCGTCTTTGGATTTTTTGGCAAAATCTTTTGCTCCGCCCAAGCCGTAACGGCCTGTTTCAAGGCTGCGTATTGCTTTTTGGAAAGCCTCCTTATAGGTTTTTCCTATACTCATGACCTCGCCGACAGCCTTCATCTGAGTGCCGAGCTTATCGGTCGAATCTTTAAACTTTTCAAATGCCCAGCGTGCAAATTTAATAACAACATAGTCGCCGCCGGGAACGTATTTATCAAGGGTTCCGTACTTTCCGCATGGGATTTCGTCAAGGGTAAGACCGCTTGCCAGCATTGCCGATATAAGCGCAATGGGAAAGCCTGTCGCTTTTGACGCCAAAGCGGAGGAACGAGAAGTTCTGGGATTGATTTCTATAACAATGATGCGGTCGCTTACCGGATCATGGGCAAACTGTACGTTGGTGCCGCCGATTACCTCGATTGCCTCAACAATCTTGTATGCCTGCTCCTGCAAGCGCTTCTGGACATCCTCTGAAATCGTCAGCATAGGTGCGCTGCAGAAGGAGTCGCCGGTGTGTACGCCGAGCGGATCAATGTTTTCGATAAAGCATACGGTTATCATATTATTTTTGGCGTCACGGACAACCTCAAGTTCAAGTTCCTCCCAGCCGAGGACGGATTCCTCAACCAGAACCTGACCTACAAGACTTGCCTGCAGACCGCGTGCACAAACGGTTTTAAGCTCGTCCACATTATAGACAAGACCGCCGCCGGCACCGCCCATTGTGTATGCCGGACGCAGAACAACGGGATAACCGAGTTTGTCCGCAATCGCCAGCGCTTCGTCAACGGAGTATGCAACCTCGCTGCGTGCCATCTCGATTCCAAGACGGTTCATGGTGTTTTTAAACTCAATTCTGTCCTCGCCGCGTTCAATCGCGTCAACCTGAACACCTATGACCTTTACACCGTACTTGTCCAGAATGCCTGCCTTGTTAAGCTCGCTGCACAGGTTAAGTCCGGACTGTCCTCCCAAGTTCGGCAGAAGTGCGTCGGGACGCTCTTTTGCAATAATCTGCTCCAGACGTTCCACATTCAAAGGCTCTATATATGTAATATCTGCTGTTTCGGGATCTGTCATGATTGTGGCAGGGTTGGAGTTTACCAGTACAATTTCATAACCTAAGCTTTTCAGCGCTTTGCATGCCTGAGTTCCGGAATAGTCAAATTCACATGCCTGACCTATAATAATCGGACCGGAGCCGATTATCAGTACCTTATGAATGTCCTCTCTTTTCATACGTTACCTCTCTCTTATTCAGTTTTAACAGCCCCGCCGTCACCATTGACGGTCTGTAACAGGCTATTTTTACTATTATATCATAAAATATGCCGTATGCAAGAAAAACTTTTAGTATTACAAAATTTTTTTATCATTAGTATTACAAAATCGGTATTGACTATTTACATTAGGAAAAAATATGATATAATTGTGTGTGAAATAACTAAGATTTAAGGAGAGGCTTATGGATAACAGGCAGACAGCCGAACAGAATTCCGGAAAAAAAGCAGTAAAAACCATCGGTCTGATGGCGGTTATTATTCTGCTTGCAAAATTCATGGGACTGTTCCGCGAAACTCTTGTGGCAAATATATACGGACAGGGAATGGAATCCGATATATTAAATACCTCCACACAGATTCCGCTGCTGTTTTTTGATATGGTTCTCGGTGCAGCGATTCTTTCGACCTTTGTACCGATTTTTAACAAGTATCTGCAGGAGAATGGCAAAGCTGCCGCTATGAGCTTTGCAAATAATTTTGTGACGATAGTCGGCTCGGTTGCGCTGGCTGCTGCGCTTATCGGCGTTGTGTTCGCAGAGCCTATTGTGCGTATAATGACTCCGGGATATGCGGAGGTTCCCGGAAAGCTGGAGCAGACGGCTTGTCTTTTGCGGATTTTATTTCCGTCAGTGGCGTTTACCGCGGTCGCTTATATATCCGTCGGAATTTTGCAGTCCTTTGGCGAGTTTACAATTCCGTCGCTTATCAGCGTGGTGTCAAACGGCGTTATGATTTTGTATCTGATGCTGTGCGGCAATCGTCTGGGGCTTACCGGCGTGGCTGTTTCAATGCTTATTGCGTGGGCGCTTCAGCTGCTGATTCAGATTCCGTGGCTGAAGAAGTTTGGTTTCAGCTACCGTTTCAGATTTGATTTAAAGGATAAGGGTATACGCAGCGCGGCGGCAATGGCGGTGCCGGTGCTTATAAGTTCGTGGCTTCAGCCGCTTTGCAGCGTGATAAACATGTCATTCGGCTCAGGCTTGGGCGACGGGGCGGTTTCTGCGCTTAACTGGGCAAATAAGATTTATATAATTATGGTCGGCGTTTTTGCGTATGCAATAACAAATTTTATATTTCCAAAGCTGTCACGCCTCGGCGGAGATAACGGCAATGAGGGGTTTGTTAAGATAACACGTATGTCGGTCGGCTGGATATTGTTTATAATAATTCCTGTTTCCGCATTGTTTCTGGCTTTGTCACCGGGAGTGATAAGGGTTGTGTTTGAACGCGGAGCTTTTACCGCGGACTCAACAGCAATCACTGCAGAGGCGCTGTTTTATTATTCGTTCGGCATGGCAGGCTATGCCGTGTGTGAGGTTTTAAATAAAAGTTTTTATGCGATACAGGACGGCAAAACGCCCATGTTTACCTCGGCGATAGGTATAGCGGTCAATCTTGCCGGAGCATTTTTGTTTACCTCGGTGTTTAAAATGGGAGTCGGAGGTCTTGCGCTTGCCGCAGCGGTAAGTTCGCTTGTTATAGCGGTGTGTCTTATGATAATGATAAACCGCCGCCGCAGAGGTATAATCAATAAGGAATTTCT
>CAJLFL010000005.1 GCA_905205855.1 uncultured Eubacteriales bacterium
CCTTGTAGATGGCGAAATTTTTTAAAAAGTGTAACACATCATTGACAAACCTACATTTTTCTAAAAAAGCAGAAAAACATTCAGCTTAGCCGAACCTGATATGCCTATATTATTCATGTTTCTTGCCCAATGCCTCCGACAATGTACGCCAGCCAAGCATTGCACACTTTACCCTTGCCGGCATATGGGAAATATCTCTAAGCGCTGCTGCCTCCTCCAATTCTTCTATTTCCTCCTCTGTTGCCTCGCCGCGTATCATCCGCATAAATGCGTCACACAATTTAAGCGCATCATCCGTTTTTTGTCCTATTATCATGCCGAGCATAATATCCGTTGACGCTTGAGAAATTGCACACCCGTCCCCTACAAAGGCACCGTCGGTTATAATACCTTTATCTGTTTTAAGCTTTAGCTGTATTTCATCTCCACAGCTTGGATTTACTCCGTCCAGAACTATATCCGCATCCGGAAGATCGTGTTTAAACTCAGGTCTGATATTATGCTCTGTTAAAACTTCATTATAAAACCCTCTATTTTCCATATCCCATACGCTCCCTTACTGTTGCCAAACTGTTTATAAATTTATCTGCATCTTCTTTTGTATTATAAAACGCAAAGCTTGCACGCACCGTTGCACGATAACCCAAATGATTAAGCAGCGGCTGAGCGCAGTGATGTCCGGCACGAACAGCTATTCCGTCTGCGGCAAGAATCTCACTTACATCATGCGGATGAACATTATCCACCGTGAATGTTATTATTCCGCAGTGTTCCTCCGGTCTGTCAGAGCCGATTATATTTATTCCGTCAAGTCTTTTCAGCTTTTCAAAAGCATAAGCCGATAACTCGAACTCATTCTTTCTGATATTATCAAATCCTATATTCTGCACATATTCTATTGCCGCCTTTAAGCCTGCCGCGCCTGCAGCATTTACGGTACCTGCCTCAAACTTATGCGGCAGTTCTGCAAACACAGCCGAACTGCGTGTCACCGATTCAATCATTTCACCGCCGCTTAAAAATGGCGGCATTGCGTCAAGCAATTCTTTCTTCCCATACAAAACGCCTATTCCCATAGGTCCATAGAGCTTGTGCCCTGAAAATGCGAAAAAATCTGCTCCCATATCACGCACATCAATCTTCATATGCGGTGTACTCTGGGCGCCGTCAACAACGACAACAGCTCCGTTTTTATGCGCTATATCGGCTATTTCACATATCGGATACACTCTGCCAAGCACATTTGAAATATTCGTCAGCGCGACAATTCTCGTACGCTTTGTAATCTGCGTCTGAACCTTATCAAGCTTCAGACTTCCATCACTTTCACATTCTATAAACCTCAGCTCCGCTCCGGTCTGTCTGCATACCATTTGCCATGGCAAAAGGTTGCTGTGATGCTCCATTATCGAAACAAGAACCTCGTCGCCTGCCTTGATATTCGATAATCCATAGCTGTAAGCTATAAGGTTTATACTTTCTGTTGTATTCCGTGTAAACACTATCTCATCAGCCGATGCCGCGTTTATAAACCGCTGTACTGTTTTGCGTGCATTTTCATAAATCTCGGTGGCTTCTACACTTAAATCATACAATCCCCTGAGAGGATTTGCATTATGCTTTATATAAAAATCTTCCTCTGCCTTTATTACACTATCCGGCCGCTGTGCAGTAGCCGCATTATCCAAATACACTGTATCTGTATTTTTAAATAACGGAAAATCCGATTTATAATTCTGCATTTACTCATTCCTCTCCGCAGTCTAATTTTACACCCAACAGTCCTAAAGCCTTCGATTTCAGCTTGTCATTGCCAAACATTTTGATAAGCTTTTCTACTGCCGCACGTGCCATTATGTTTTCTGCTTCTGTTGCGCATATGCCGCGGCTCTCAAAATAAAACAAGGTTTCTTCATCAAGTCTGCCTATTGTGGCTCCGTGATTTCCCTCAACATTTTCCTCGGCACACAAAATCAGCGGCACTGTTTTGTTATACACATCATCACTAAGCATAAGAACGGTTTCATTTTCGCTGCCCTTTGAGTTTTCAGAGCCTTTTTTAAAATCAATGGTACCGCGAAAGGTTTTATTTGCGGAATCATTAAGAGAGCCTGCCGCTCCGATTACAGAATTTGTTGATTTTCCGTAATGGTTTACTGTTATATTATAGTCTATAATTTGCGATTCCTTGCCGATATAAGCTATGTCCGTATTCAACCCGGATTTATCACCGCTCAGCTCAGCCAAATTATCGCAGTATACATTTCCTCGTCCGAGCATAACCGTAATTATATCTGTTGTGCTGCCTTTTTCAGCAAACACCTCTGTTTTATGAATCAAAAGTGAATCAGAATCCGCCGGATTCAGTAGCTGAATTATTTTTATTGCCGAGCCATCACCTGCAATAATCTTTAAGCGCGCATCAAAGGCTTTATATGCAGTGCAATCCTCATAAATTGTCACATGACTGCCTTTCTCCGCTCTTACAGTCACGTTCTTTCTGCTGTATTCAGCATCACAGTCTACATCCGAAACGCTAATGTTAATCGGTCTGCCTTCATTGCCGCTGACAATTATGTTTTCATTTTTAAATAAAAATGTTCGATTCTCGTCCCATTCAACCTCTGCATTATTGACCTTCAGACGATTCCATGTAGGTGTCGGCAATTTATTTATCAAAATAGTATCAGTCATGTTAAAACTCCTTTCGCCTAACCTATACTGCCCTTCATTTCAAGCTGGATAAGGTTGTTCATCTCAACCGCATATTCGACAGGCAGCTCCTTTGATACATTATCAGCAAATCCGCTTACTATAAGCGCACGCGCATCCTCCTCTGACATTCCGCGGCTCATCAGATAAAATACCGCTTCCGAGCTTATACTTCCTATCTTTGCTTCGTGGCCTATTGCAGAGTCAGCCGTACGTATATCCATTGCCGGGATAGTATCGGAGCGCGACTCTGAATCAAGCATAAGCGACTGACATGATACAGATGATTTTGCACCCTTTGCATTTTTTTCAACAACAACACTGCTGCGGAATGTGCTTATTCCTCCGCTTTTGCTTATAGAGCGCGTATTCATAAATGAGCTTGTATTTTTGCCTATATGCAAAACCTTTGCACCGGTATCAAGATTTTGACCTTTCCCGGCAAAGGTAACGCCTGTAAACTCTGTCTTTGAGTTGTCGCCTTTAAGAACACTCATCGGATACAAACAACCTACATGGGAACCAAACGAACCTGAAATCCATTCAATAGTGCCGTTTTCCTCTACCAAAGCACGCTTGGTATTAAGATTATACATATTCTTTGACCAATTTTCTATTGTAGAGTACCTCAGCTTTGCATTCTTTTTTACATACAGCTCCACACACCCGGCATGGAGATTGGCAACATTGTATTTCGGCGCCGAGCAGCCCTCTATAAAATGCAGACTTGCACCCTCATCCACTATTATTAAGGTATGCTCAAACTGTCCTGCGCCCTTTGCGTTTAGCCTGAAGTATGATTGCAGCGGAATGGAAAGGTGTACGCCCTTAGGAACATACACAAACGATCCTCCAGACCATACAGCACCGTGCAAAGCGGCAAATTTATGATCACGCGGCGTCACAAGCTTCATAAAATACTTTTTTACCATATCGGCGTATTCGCCTTTCAGCGCGCTTTCTATATCCATATATACAACGCCCTCAGCCGCGACCTCCTCGCGGACATTGTGATACACAAGTTCCGAATCATACTGTGCGCCTACGCCCGCCAGAGATTTCCGCTCCGCCTGAGGGATTCCCAGTCTGTCAAACGTATCCTTTATATCCTTTGGGACATCTTTCCACCTATTCTTCATTCCGGTTTTCGGTCTGACATATGTAGCAATATGGTCAATATCCAGTCCATCAATAGACGGTCCCCAATCAGGCACCGGCATTTCATTATAAATTTGCAGCGACTCAAGACGAAACTGCTGCATCCAGACAGGATCATCCTTTTCTTTTGAAAGCGTTTCTATTATTTCAGGAGTCAATCCCTCCTGCATACGATATGCGTCATTTTCCTCATCTCTTATATCATAAATGCTGCGGTCTATATCCGCAATCTGACTTTTATCTTTCATCTGTGCCACCTCAATCCGGTAAGTTTAAATTCCGGCAAAACCATTTCTGTTTATATCGTCAATCAGCTCTGCCCCGCCATTTTTTACTATTACGCCGTTTTCCATTACATGCGCAGTATCAACGGACAGCGCTTCTAAAATCCTGATGCTGTGTGTTATAATCAAAAGCGAACCGTGAGTTCTCTCTCTGAATATTCTGACACCGTTTGAAACCGTACGCACCGCATCCACATCAAGACCGGAATCGGTTTCATCCAGTATTGCAAGCTTGGGTTCCAGCATCAACATCTGAAGTATCTCTGCCTTTTTCTTTTCACCGCCGGAAAATCCGACATTCAAATCACGCTCCGCGTACGACTCGTCCATGTCAAGCAGTTGCATCATCTCTGCAAGCTTCTTTTTAAAATCCCATAAACGCAGCCTTTTTCCGCTTTTTTGCTCCAAAGCGCTGCGTATAAATGAACTCAGCGTAACTCCCGGTACTTCAAGCGGATTTTGGAATGAAAGAAAAATACCTCTTTTGGCTCTTTCATTCACCGGCATTTCTGTAATATTTTCACCATCAAATAAGATTTCGCCGCCGGTCACTTTATATTCCGGATTGCCGGTTACTGCATAACCGAATGTTGATTTTCCCGTACCATTCGGTCCCATCAGCACATGAGTTTCATCTCCGTGTATTTCTATATTCACTCCATGCAGAATTTCCTTTTCACCAACGTTTACATGAAGGTCTTTTACATTCAGCAAGCTTTTACTCTCCATAATTATCATCCTTTCTGTCCGTATCGGTATCACCGCCGCAGGCAGGCGTATCCTTCTTTAACTTTATCAGATCAGCTAGCGTATAGCTGTCAACATAACTGTTTATCTGCTCCTCAAGCCCTTGCCAAAATGGCAAAGTATAACAAGTGCAGACACCGCTGCATTTTTTCCCGTCCTTTGCCAGACATGAAACAGGTATCAAATCACCCTCGGCAGCTTTAAGTATTTCGCCCACTGTATATTCGGACGAACTGCGTACCAGCTTATATCCTCCGACTTTACCGGCAGAACCTTTAACCAGATTGCTTTTCGACAATGCCGTCATTATGCTTTCGAGATATTTTCGTGAGATATTCTGACGCTGTGCAATATCTTTAAGACTGATATTTTCGGCGCAGTTATGTTCTGCCAGATCAAGCATAACTCTTAAAGCATATCTTCCCTTTGAAGATACCATCATAGCCGCTGCTTCGCCCCTTTCTTAACATGTATTCGTATACCGCAGGATTTACTGCAATATATTATAGCACAAACTCCTACAAAGTCAATAGGAATTTAGCTTAATTTAAAAGCCACACTTTGCTGAGGCAAAGCATGACTTTTAAAATTGCTTTTATACTGTAATTTCGCCGCGCACTTCCTCAAGAGTACGTACAACCGAATGTTTGATAGGCTTCCACTCAACCTTTTTAAATATAGCGATAACCGCAATCGGAACATATGACAGCATAAATACCGGGAAAGTAAACAGGTTCATTATTATCTTACCCTTACTGGAATGGATATGCTGCCATTCGGTAATAGTTGTAATTGCTCCGAGAATGAAGAACAATCCGTAAAAGTTAAAAATTGTCTGTCCGAGCGTCTGCAGTAAAACCTCGGTTTCCGGTGAGCCTGACAAAATTCCGAGAGGAACCGCAACCGCATTTATTATAAAGCTTACAAGTGTCAAAAGCATCGAAGGCAAAACCGTCATAAGCATATCAAATGACGAAAAACTTCCCTTTACTGCGCTGCGGAACAGCTTGCTTCCGTAATTTGAGAACACTTGATAAAACCCCTTAGCCCAACGCAAACGCTGTGTATATGACTGCTTAAACAAAGTAGGCTGCTCATCATACAAAACCGCGTCGGCGCAGTAACCTATTTTTTCGCCATGGATAACGCTGTCAATAGTAAACTCTATATCCTCTGTCAGCAAATGATGAATCCATCCGCCGTTCTTGTTTATAATATCAGCGCTTACAAGAAAACCCGTTCCGGAAATTGCACAGCTGGTGTTAAGCTGCATTCTTGAGTTATTCAAAAACTTTGCTTCTCTTAAAAACCAAAGTGAATATCCTGCTGAAATCCAGTTGCTGCCAAAGTTTTTTGAGTTACGGTAGCTTGTGATTATACGATAACCGTTATCAAACACCTTGTTCATTTCAGCAACATAATTACGGTCGAGGATATTATCGGCGTCAAAAACCATGAATGCCTCATATCCCTTATAATCGTACTCTTTTTTAATTATATCAAACATCCAGTCAAGCGCATATCCTTTGCCGACCTTAGCCGTATTGAAACGCTCATAAACAAACGCGCCGGCATCCTTTGCGACCTTAGCTGTATCATCCGTACAATTATCAGCAATAACAAATACATCTAACATATCCGAAGGATAATTTTGTTCTTTGATGCTTTTAATCAGCTGACCGATAACGTCACGTTCATTTCTTGCCGAAATAACGATCCCATACTTATTATTTTTTGAAGCAATAAAAATTTTCCGTATTCCCAAAAGACCTACAAAAATATAAAAGAACTGATAAGCATAACACAATGTAAAAACAATGGAAATCATACTGTTCAAATAAATTATCGTTTTCATAAGCATCTCCTTTGACGCAAAATGTGACGCACACCGCTTTAAACCTGCAATATGCGCCCATCTATGTATCCGTATCACTTTATATTTACTAATACATTTATAAATCTTATTTATAAAATAAGTATAAATAAATTATAAATAATTTATAAACAAGCATAGCATATATTTACTTTTTTTACAAAGTATACATTAAAATTGTCGATTTCGCCCTTAAAAAGCCCTGTTTTTGTGCAGTTTTACTAACCAAACACGTTTTTTGACGTAAAAAATCAACAAATCAGGATTGATTAAATCTCTGTTACATGAAGTAATTTTTAAAATTTAATTCTTTAAATTTTCGCTGTATCGTGTTATAATAAGATATATTCAACTATCCGGTTATATATTCGCACTTTAAAGGAATGAATAATTATGATACGAAAATCTTTAATAGAGTTTATTTTTGAAGCAGCATCAATCGAGCGTTGGAATGACCATATACGTCCGGCGCACGGCTTTACCGAACTTGACAAGCAGTCACACAAAATGATTTGTGCATATATTCTTGGCAAGCTGGACGAGGATATAAACTGGCTTCTGCTTGTCGAAGGCGGAATTTTTGAGTTTCTGCATCGTTTGGTTCTTACAGATATTAAACCGCCTGTCTTTCACAGACTTATGGAGGAAAAAGGCACAGAACTCAACAAGTGGGCAGCAGAACAGATAGCTCCGGATATTTCTGCAATACCTGGCGGCTTTGCCGAAAGATTTAACAGATACTTTGCCGACAGCAGCTATGCCGCACGTGAAAAAAAAATTCTCGAATGTGCGCACTATCTTGCCACAAAATGGGAATTTGATATTATATATGATATGTGCCGCAGCTATTACGGAATAGAGCATACAAGGCATGAAATTGACAGTAAGCTGCATACGCTTGAGAATGTTCTGTGCTTTGACGCATTTCTCCGCAACAACAATTATCAGGGCTTTGTCAGCCTTTTGGGCGAACTTCGCTTTCAGCAACGCTGGTCGCGTTCGCCAAGAATTCCGGTTACCTCTGTCATCGGACATATGCTGACGGTTGCTATATTATCGTATCTCTGTTCCTGTGAAACAAACAGCTGTCCGCGTCGGGCGGTAAACAATTTTCTCGGCGGACTGTTCCATGATATTCCGGAGGTTTTGACACGCGATATTGTTTCGCCTGTTAAAAATTCGGTAAAGGGACTTGATGAGCTTATCAAGCACATAGAACAGGAACAGGTGGAGCGCGTTCTGTATCCTCTGATCCCGCAGGAATGGCAGAAGGAAATCGCATACTATACAAATGATGAATTTTCGGATAAGATCATAAAGGACGGAAATATTATCTATACAAATACAGATGAAATTAACCGTCTGTATAACAGCGACGCATACATGGCGGTTGACGGAGGAATAATCCGCGCCTGCGACCATCTTTCAGCTTGTGTCGAAACATACCTGTCTCACACATGCGGAATTACAACGCATACGCTGCAAAACGGCAACCGTGAGCTTTATGAAAAATATCGCAATGCCAAAATCGGTGGTATAGATTTCGGATGCCTTTTTGATTACTTCAGAATCTGAACAAAATACCGGTCTTTGCATATTATAAAATATAAATATTGCAAAGGGGTGTTTTATTATGAGTACCGCCTCGATCGTCTTTCTGTTGTTTTTCGGCATATACGGCTTTATACATATGATTATGCACGGAATAATTGCCTTCCGCGCCGAAAGAAGCTTTAACAGTATAAGTTCGCACCGCGTTTTGCTGATTCATAACGGAGCAGAACACATTGAGGGTATGATACGCTCGCTTGCATGGCAGGAGATACCCGAAGATATTGTCGCCGTCAATCTCGGCTCAACTGATGAAACACCTGAAATTTTAAGAAATCTTGATGAAGAATATTCATTTTTAACCACCATGACCGAATATGAATATCTTGAATACATAAGAGAGCAGAAAGAATTTTTGCTCATAAATAACAAGGGGGATAACAATGTTTGATGTTACTGCAATAGGAGAAATACTTATTGACTTTACTCCGGCAAAAACAGACACCGGTGAAGCTGCGTTTATACGCAATCCGGGCGGTGCACCTGCAAATGTTCTTGCCGTCATCGCAAAACGCGGCGGAAGCGCTGCATTTATCGGCAAGGTCGGTGATGATATGTTCGGCGAATATCTGCGGAATGTTCTGGAGGACAGCGGTATAGACACGCGCTCTCTTATCACCGATAGGGAATATAACACCACTTTGGCGTTTGTTTCGCTTGACAAAAGCGGCGACCGCCAATTTAGCTTTTACCGCCGTCACGGCGCAGATCTCTTTCTTACAAAAAAAGATGTGGATTTATCGGTTGTCACAGCATCGAAGATATTCCACTTTGGCTCTCTTTCGCTTACTGCGGAGCCTGCACGTTCCGCAACCGATTACGCCTTAAAGCGCGCCGCGCTTGCAGGCTCTGTCATAAGCTTTGATCCAAACTATCGTGAAATGCTTTGGAACAGTCCCGAGGAAGCCGTTTCAATTATAAAAGAATATATTCCCCGTGCCGATATTCTTAAGGTATCGCGCGAAGAAGCAGTTATGCTGACAAATGAAGAAAACGTTTCCGCTGCGGCAGTTGCTCTGGAGGAAATGGGTCCAAAGATTGTTCTGCTTACAGACGGGGCAAACGGCGCATACTATCGCTACAAAGGCGAAACAGGCTTTATACCTGCAATTCCGGTTGAAACAGTCGATACTACCGGAGCAGGGGACATATTCTTCGGCACATTCTTAAATGAAGTTTTACAGCGCAAAAAGCTGAATCTCAATTTTGAAGGTGATGATCTTCCCGCCTGTGTCAGATCCGCCGCCGCTGCCGCGGCAATCAGCACGACAAAAAAGGGTGCTATTCCGTCAATTCCGTAAGCAAAATCTTTATCCGATATATAAAATCTTACATCACTATAAAAGCCACGGCATATGCTGTGGCTTGAGCGTGTTGACAAACTCTATTTCGCAAAAAATTTCATTTTGAACGAAACGCCGTCCCCTGATTCCGCCATGCCTACCTCGGCGGCGCAGAAATGAAATTTTTTGTGTTTTTATGCTGTTTTCGGCAAGATATTGTTTCATTGCCGCTGTGGCTTGGGTAAGCGGAATATGGGCAATGGGCAATTCATTTATAGCAATATCTTGCTGAAAACTTACTTTTTATACAGTCTGAAAGCCACGGCAGATGCCGTGGCTTTATCAGTTTTATTTATCTCAGCCCGGAAGCTGTTCAGAAAGCTTAACTTCAACTGTTTCGGTCTTTCCGGTAGCGTATTTATATACCTCAAGCTTAAGAGTGTCACCGGGTGAATGTTTATCCTTAATCTTATTAAGTTTCTCGCCCGTTGTTACTTTTTCGCCATCAACAGCAGTAATTATATCACCCTGCTGCAATCCGGCAGATGCTGCCTGTTCGCTGCTTACGCTCATTACCTGCGCACCCTGCGGCCATGAATACGACTTTGCCATATATTCAGTAACGTCACGAGTTGAAATTCCTATAATCGGACGTCCCTTTACATATCCGTATTCAAGCAAATCGGCAACAATAGGATTAGCCTCTGAAATCGGAATAGCAAATCCCATACCTTCTACGCCGTTTGCGTTTACTTTAACGGAGTTGATACCTATAACCTCACCATATGAATTTATAAGTGCACCGCCGGAGTTACCGGAGTTGATCGCCGCATCTGTCTGAATAAGATTCATTGTGCGGTTATTGACAGTTATTGAACGGTTTACTGCACTTACTATACCCTGTGTAACACTTCCGAAAAATTCAAGTCCCATCGGGTTTCCTATTGCTACTACTCTTTCGCCAACCTCCAAAGCGGTCGAATCGCCAAGCTTTGCCACGGTCAGCTCCTCCTGAGGGGTAATTTTTATCACCGCAAGGTCAGTCTGTTCGTCAGCGCCGATAACCTGCGCCTCATATTCCTTGCCTGTATTAAGCATAACCTTTACTGCAGAGGCATCGGATACAACGTGGTTATTTGTAACTATATATCCGTCTGCACTGAGAATTATACCTGAGCCCTGAGATGTTGATTCTGAAGTGCCGCCGAATATACTCATCTGTCCCTGAATTGTACTTGTTATACCAACAACAGCAGGTCCGACCTGCTTTGCAATCTCAACCGTTGAAAGCTCGTCACCCTTATTTGCAGTTTCCGTTGCATGTGAGTCAGAGCTTTCGCTGCCGCTCAGGCTTCCGATAAGCTCCTGCTTTGATGCCGCTCCGTAATGTGACATTCCGCTTGAACGTCCGAGCATAAACGCACCGCCGAACAAAGCGAGATTAAGAACTGTAAGTGCAACCATTGCAGCGACAAAACGCTTGCTTGCTTTTGTTTTGCTTTTTTCCTTATCTTTTTTGGAATGAACCACATGCTCTGTGTAAATCGGCTGATATTGATTTACCGGAGTGTTGCCGCCCGACAAATCAATTTTTACCTGTTCCCGGTTATTTTCCGGCGGCTGTACCGCCGAAACCGAATCTTGTTCAGCCGAAATAACATTTTCCGCAGTCTGCGGTTCGGGTTCTGTGCTTGAAGTATATTGAGCATATGAACTTTCGCCGGTAACAGAACTGTTGTCCTCATTTGTATTCTGAGGTTCTTCCGGATTCATATTATATCTTTCATCAAATTCATTCATAACTGTTACCTCCTTATTTGATTTGTATTAAACAATTTATGATGAACTTCACTTTCTGAAATTTATTATAGGACGGACTTATGACAATTTTATGAATAATCTGTAAAAGAAGATTTAAACTTACATATTTCCTTCCTGCTCTGTATACTCGTCTTCTTTTTTGGACGGCACTCTGCCGCGGTCAAGTGTAAATGTAAATTCCGCATACTGACCTTCTACGCTGTTTACTGTTATATCCTTTCCGTGGGCGCGGATTATGCTTTTTACAAGATACAAGCCTATTCCCGTTCCGTCACGGTTTATACTTCTGGATTTATCAACCTTATAAAGTCTTTCAAAAATCATTTTCTGCTGTTCTTTTGGTATTCCGCATCCGCTGTTTCTGACAGAAACACTTACTTCATTCTGTTTAGGCGTTGTCGTTACCGAAATCACACCGTTTTCATCTGTAAATTTTACTGCATTGTCCAGCAGATTTGTCAAGACACGCCTGATACTGTCGGAATCCGCAAACACATAACAGCTGTCAGAATCAAAATTCAACGAAATCCGAATATTTTTTTCCTCAAGCCTCTGCTCAAGTCCTATTATTGTAAGACGAATCATTTCATTTATATCAAACGGCGCTTTTTTAAGAATCATCTTATCCGACTGCATACGATTTATATCAAGAAAGGTATTAACCAATCTTGAAAGCCGGCTTGTTTCGTCATACACTATTTTAAGATATTCATTTTGTTTTTCCGGAGGTATTGTTCCGTCCAGAATTCCATAAACAAAACCGCTTATGGTTGTCATAGGCGTTCTCAGCTCATGCGATACATCTGAAATAAACGCACGTCTTGTATCCTCAACCTTTTCAAGTTCGGACGCCATGGTATTAAAGCTTGACGCAAGTTCTGCGATTTCCGTTATATCCGAATTTACGGCTTCGCCTCCGACTCTGGCACCAAGATTACCCTTTGCAAAGTTATTTGCTCCGTCACGGATACTGCTGAGCGGCATCGAAAAACGCTTTGCCAGAACATAAGACAGCATAAACGATATAACAACGACCACTATAGCTGAAACCATCATTATTCTGAACAATCCGTAAGCCATGTTCTGCTGCTCCGGTATCGGCGTGCTTACAAAAACCGCACCGACTGCGTGATTATCCGTATTCAAAATCGGCAGCTGGAGTGTAAACATTGTTTCATTAAACAAACCGCCCATTGTACCGATCAGGGAATTTCTGCTGCCGCCGAGAACCGTCTTGGAATACTCTGTCGGGATAAACGCCGGCACATCCTTTACAAATCCGCTGTCTGCTGTATTTATCAGCACTCCGCCGTCTGAATTTATAACTATTATATGGCTGTGGCTGCTGCGCGAAAAACCGCTCAGGATATTACGCAGGCTGTCTATGCTTATGTTATTTTGTATAAGCGACACTATTGATTCCGCATTTTTACCGAGAGATTCCTCGCTGCGATGCGCGATATAGCTTGTCACAAGAATCATCTGCATAGAGCCGAGCACAATAAGGCAAACAATAACAGATATAATATTTATTATGAATATTCTTGAAAAAATAGTCTTTCCGAATAAGCTTTTCATTAAGTATGCCTCCGCTTATTTTTTTGCTTCAAACTTATAACCCACGCCCCATACTGTTTTCAAATGCCAGCTGCGGTTTTCACCTTCAATTTTTTCTCTTATCCTTTTTATATGGACATCAACCGTTCTCGAATCGCCGAAAAACTCATAACCCCATATTTCATCCAGAAGCTGATCTCTTGTGAAAACCTTATTTGTATTTTTGGCAAGGAAATACAAAAGTTCAAACTCCTTAGGCGGCATTTCAACCTTTTCATCATCAAGATAAACCTCATAAGTGCTTTGATTTATTCGCAGACCGTCAAAACAAATCTCGTTTTCCGCCGCACTTTCCGCCGCACTTTTTATATCGCTGCGTCTGAGCACCGCCTTTATGCGTGCAAGAAGTTCCTTTGGTTCAAACGGCTTTACGATATAATCATCCGCACCAAGTTCAAGTCCCAAAACCTTATCAAAGGTTTCACCCTTGGCAGTAAGCATAATAATAGGTATTGACGATACGGAACGTATCTCGCGGCATACCTGCCAGCCGTCTTTAAGCGGAAGCATAATATCGAGTAATATTATGTCCGGTCTTGCATTTTTAAATCTGTCTATTGCCTGCTCTCCGTCATTGGCTATTACGGCATTGTACCCCTCTTTTTCCACATACAACCTGATAAGCTCGCAGATGTTGGATTCATCATCAACTATAAGAACTGTTTGTCCCTTGTTCATTTTCATTTCCTCCCATGGTAAAAATTTTTCTTTTGTTATATTTTATTATATTTTATCACAAATTACAAGTAATGTATTAAGAATTTGTAAAGGTTATAAAGTTTTTTTATACGGATATAATAAAAATAAAAGGAGTGAGCTTTATATGCAAACACAAGCTGTGTCATTGGCTATGCCAAAAAGTAAAACCAAAATCAGGCTTAGGCGCGCCGAGCGGCGGGCACTGAATGAGCTTGAAGCCGAATATAAAGTTATATTAAACGAATTTAACGCGGCACGCTCCGACATGAATACGGCAATAATAAACTATGACTATTTGTCGGAGCCGTCTGCGGTAGACGTATGTATTTTTAAAATCCGCTGTGCACAAAGCCGCTGCGACAATTTAATAAAGCTGCTGAAAAATCTGCAATGCAGAATCAGCAGCATAAAAGAATAGCCGGACACGATATGCTATTTATATTTCTAATTTAAAATACAAACACCTACATTAAGATATAATGCAAATATGCACCACAAAAGATAAGGAAGCATAAGAATACCGGCTGTTTTGTCAAGTCTGAAAAAATATATTACCGACACCGTGAGCAAAACCAGCAGCAGCCCGAGCCATACCGCGGAAAAGCAGTACATTTGCATTGCAAAAAACAGCAGCGGCCAAATGAAGTTTGCAGCAAGCTGCAGCGCAAAAAAAGAAACAGCCGCTGATTTTTCCTTGCTCTCCGGCAAAACTCTTATTCTGTAAAGAGCAATTCCCATCAGAATATACAGTGCTGTCCACACTGCGCCGAAAACTGCCGGCGGCGGCGAAAGCAAAGGCTTGTTAAAACTTTGATATATATTTCCCATATTCCCGGAAAGTGCTCCGGCAAGAAAGCCGACGCCTAATGTAACGATAAGGCTTGAAAGTATCTTTCGCAGATTTATGGTTTTAAACATAATCACATCCCCTTTATAATAAAAAGCACTGTTCCTTGCTTATATAAATATATGCAAAGAACAATGCTTTAATTACATAAGAGAACTTGTTGCATTTAAAAGATTTCCGAACAGCGAATTCATAAACGAATCCTTATCCGGTCCGGGAACCCATTTTCCGTTTTCCTTTACCATTGACAGCTTAAGTTCTATTTCACATAGCGGAAGATTTTCCTGTGACAACACCTCTATCATCTGCTCTGCCAGAAGTGTGCTGTATTCATTCATTGACATTGATGATATTCTATCCTGATACTCCGGCGAGCTCACAAGACTGCTTATTTTATCCAGATAACTGTCCATAACCGACGGCATATCCAAACCGGTTACCTTTACCGTGACATTACAGGTTGAATCGTCTTGTTTTTCAACCGTAAACCTGTCGTATTTAACAAGTTTAAGGACACCGCATATCTTATCAAGCAGTTCATCACTGTTTGATGCATTGCTAAAACCGAATTTCGCCGTGCTGTTCATATCAAAATATTCCGATATTTCAGCCTTATCCCCGGTCTGAATGGCATGCATCATATCCGAAAACGCATCAGACGCAGCATCCTCCGGGCTTTGACAGCCTGAAAGCGGCAATACTGCCATGACTGAAAAAACAAAAAACAATATAAGCTTATATGCGACTCTTTTCATTTTGGCATTACCTCCGGTCAGCCGAAAGAGAGTAATCCGAACCCGCCTGAAAAAGCACAATTTCGGAATCTTTCGGCTATGCATACGGGAGCCGAACCCAACATGCCCTGTATACATAGTCTTAATTGACTTTATCATAGCATAAAGAGCCGCAAAAGTCAATCAGACGTTAAACGCCCGAATATGCCGAAAAGCCTCCGTCAACCGGAATTACAACTCCGTTTATAAAGCCCGCAGCCTCTTTTGAAGTCAAAAACAGAAGTGTCCCTATCAATTCCTCCGGCTTGCCAAAACGGTTCATAGGCGTACTGCCTATAATCTTGCCGGTTCTCGGTGTAGGTGTTCCGTCCTCATTAAACAAAAGCTTTTCATTCTGTTTTGTAACAAAAAATCCCGGTGCAATAGCATTACAGCGGATATTTGTTCTGGAAAAATGAACCGCAAGCCACTGAGTCAGGTTTGATACCGCCGCCTTTGCTCCGCTGTACGCCGGAATTTTGGTAAGCGGTGTATATGCATTCATACTCGATATATTTATTATGCAGGCGTCATCCTTTTCCGTCATATCCGCAGCAAAAACCTGTGTCGGCAGCAGCGTTCCCAAAAAGTTAAGATTAAACACAAACTCTATTCCCGATTTATCAAGATCAAAAAATGTTTTCATTTTTCCTACATCCTCCGGCGAATAATATTCGTCATCGGTGGTTGCCTTAGGATTGTTTCCGCCTGCGCCGTTGACAAGAATGTCACAGGTTCCGAAATCCTTATTGATTTCATCTCTCGCCTGCTGTATGGTATCTTTATCAAGCACATTGCATACATACCCTTTGGCTGTTCCTCCGTCATTGCGGATTTTTTTCGCAAAGCCTTCGGCTGCTTCTTTGTTTAAGTCCAGCAAAGCCACCCTTGCTCCGGCTTTTGCCAGCGCCTCCGCAAACATGGAGCAAAGCACTCCGCCCGCGCCTGTTACCACTGCGGTCTTTCCGCTTAAATCTATTTCAAACGGCAGTTTCATTATTATTTACCTCCTATGTATTATAATAATTTATCCATTGCTTCCCAAATTCCGGTCATATACATCGCTCCGATAGCACGGTCATACAAACCATACCCCGGCTTACCGGTTTCTCCCCATATCATTCTTCCGTGATCAGGTCTTAAATACCCTTTAAATCCGACGTCATGATATGCCTTTAATATCTCACATACGTCCAGAGAACCGCACTTTGAATAATGTGCGCTTTCTTCAAATGAACCGTCCTCCAAAATTTTAACATTGCGTACATGTGCAAAGTGGATTCTGCCCATTGCGCCGTATTTTCTGACCATATGCACATAATCATTAGACGCCGCACATCCGAGACTTCCGCTGCACAGCGTAAGTCCGTTATGCGGATCATCATACAGAGAAAGAAAACGGTCTATGTTTTCTTCACAGGTGATTATCCTCGGAATTCCGAAAATCGGCCACGGCGGATCATCCGGGTGTATAGCCATATTCACATCACACTCTGCCGCAACAGGTATTATCTCATTCAAAAACAGTTCAAGGTTTTTCCACAGACCTTCCTCGCCCTGCTTTTGATATGCCTCGATAAGTCCGCCGATTTCCTCCGGCGTGTATGACGCATCCCATCCCGGAAGCGTAAGCTTTGCCGGATCCATTTTGTCTATATCCTTTTTATAGTATACAAGTGCATTTGAACCGTCACCGAGAGGCTGATCCAGACGGGAACGTGTCCAGTCAAACACCGGCATAAAATTATAGCATATACATTTTACTCCTGCTTTTGCAAGGCGGCGTATATTTTCCTTATAGTTTTCTATGTACTGCTTATAGTTTCCGCGGCGGAGCTTTATATCCTCATGTACGGGTACGCTTTCGATTACCTCCATCTCAAGTCCTTTTGCATTTACCTCTGACTTGATACGGTTGATTTCCTCTGTCGGCCACACCTCACCCGCCGGAACCGAATATACTGCTGTTACCACTCCTGTCATTCCGGGTATCTGTCTTATTTTATCAAGTGTTACGGGATCTTCATCTCCGTACCATCTGAATGTCATCTTCACTTTTGCTCACTTCCTTTTAAATATGTTATTAAAGATAATTATACCACAGTATATTTCAAAAAACATTTCCGATATTGCTCAAAAAGTAGCATTTGTTAATTGAAACATCTGCCTATAATCTCTGCAAGCTTAAACTTCAGATTTATTTTTATCATCGGACTGAGTTATAAGGTCATACTCCTCCTCCGACAGTTCGCTGCGCAATACCTCCATAGTTTTATCATCTGCCGTCACACCGGAGGCTGTAAGACATAACGGCGGGTACATCACACACCACCAGTTTCTGCCGGACGCCGCTCCTATTTTTACATTTACGGCAGTATATCTCCCGGACGGAAGTCTGACCGTGCCGTATTCCTTTGTTGGAAAGCTGCATTGCTCTACCCTTGTGTCTACAGAAGAAACAACACCGTTTTCAAACAAGGTTTTGAGTGCGGAAGCGGTAATCACATCAGTGTTCCTTTTTGCAATACCGGCAGCCTCGGACGGATTTTTGCAATCGTAAAACAAATATCCGCAATCCTTTAATATTCCGTCACGAACCTTCAGCTTTATCTCCTGATCATAAACAGAATTACTGTTTGCAATAACATGCAGACGCAGCACACTGTCGGCTATGTCACGGTTCAGTCCCTGTATATGACCTACCGTGCCGGCAGTAAATATTACAACAGCTGACAATACAAGATATAAAACATTTTTCACAGCAGATTTCATTTTTGACCTCCTACCAAAAAATATAACGATATTTTTCTCATTTTCATATACAATTATTGACGGAAAATTTTGCTTTATACATCTTGCTTTTTGGCATAATATGAGGTACAATATAATATAAGTGTCTGTGTCGGATTCAAAATGCAAATGCAATCACAGACGGAAAGGCTGAGTGGAATAATGTCAAAACTTAATTTATGTGTTATCTTCGGCGGTGCATCAAGCGAACATGAGGTTTCTCTATTATCTGCCGAATCCGTACTCAGGAATATTGACTATGATAAATATAACGTACATAAGATTTTTATTTCAAAAAAGGGCGAATGGTATTATTATGACGGCGCAAACGACTGTTTAAACACTCTTGACCATGACACCGAATCGCTTGACCGAGCTATTATATCACCGGACACCAGCGAAAAAGCAATTATCCGCTTTACCGAAAACGGTATTACAAAGCACCCGATTGATGTTGTTTTTCCGGTTTTACATGGCAAAAACGGTGAAGACGGTACCATACAGGGATTGTTTGAGCTTGCAGGAATCCCTTATGTCGGCACAGGAGTAATAGGCAGCGCAGTTTGCATGGACAAATGCGTTGCAAAAGCCATGTTTGCCCGTGCCGGAATTCCTCAGGCAGACTGGGTAGAACTTAAAAAGGGCGAAAACAAATTTGCCGAGATTGAAGAAAAACTCGGCTATCCGTGTTTTGTAAAGCCGTCAAACGCCGGCTCATCGGTTGGAATAACAAAGGCGCATAACCGAAGCGAGCTTGAGTCGGGAATAGAAACCGCTTTCAAAGAGGACTATAAGATTTTGGTTGAACGCATGATGACCGGCACAGAAGTCGAAAGCAGCGTTATCGGAAATACCGATCCGGTATGCGCGCCTGTTGTAGGCGAGATTGCTCCGGCAGCAGAATTTTATGACTATGACGCAAAATATAATAATGCCGCATCAATACTTACCATCCCGGCAAACCTTAAACCTGAGGTTGTTGAGAAGCTTCGCCGATACGCGGTAAAGGCATACAAGGCGTGTGAATGCCGGGGCTTGTCAAGGGTTGACTTTTTTGTTGACAAGGACAGCGGCGAGGTCTTTCTTAACGAAATCAATACAATGCCCGGCTTTACCTCTATCAGCATGTATTCCAAGCTTTGGAACGCCTCCGGGCTTTCCTACAGCGAGCTTATAAATAAGCTGATAGATTTGGCTTTTGTAAGATAGATTGGAGATTATAAATGGATAACAGACCTATTGGAATTTTTGATTCCGGACTGGGCGGACTTACTTGTCTTAAAAAGGTTATGGAAATCATGCCCGGCGAGGATTTAATCTATTTTGGCGATATAGGACGTGTACCGTACGGCACAAAAAGTAAGGAGATTATACAAAAGTATGCGCGTCAGGACATACGGTTTCTTGAAACCTTTAATATAAAATTTGTAATTATTGCCTGCGGAACGGCGAGCAGTGCCGCTCTGCCGATGATACAGGACGAATTTGATATGGAAATAGCCGGAGTTCTGACGCCAACCTGTATACGCGCCGCAGAGCTGACCAAAAACCACAAAATCGGCGTGATCGGTACTCCCGGAACAATTAAAAGCGGAAAATACCTGCGTAAGCTTAAAGAAATCAATCCCGAAATCGAGGTCTACAGCAAGGCTTGTCCGATGTTTGTACCGCTTGTCGAAAACGGCTATACCTCAGGCGAGGTAGTAAGAATTATATCCGAGGAATATCTTACACCGCTTAAAAACGCAGGCGTTGACACTCTGATACTCGGCTGCACGCACTATCCTATATTGATTAACGCCATACAGGATATTATGGGCAGCAATGTCAAGCTTGTCAATGCGGGCGCCGAAACAGCCGTTTATGCAAAAAAGCGTCTTGCGGACAGCGGACTTTTATGTTCAAGAGAACGCGGCTCTGTTCAGTTTTATGTCAGTGATTCAACCGAGGGTTTTTCAGAGCTTTCTGGATTGGGGCGGGAAAAGCGTGTAGAGGGGAGTGTTGATTCTGGGGATGTAGAAAAAGAGTGGCGGCCTACAATGGACAGTAATGTACTTATAAGTATAAAAACAATACAAAAGACCGATGACGGCGAGGTTGAACCGATTGAGCTTCAGACCCCCGGAAAGTTCGGTATGATAAACAACAAATACTATATTATATATGAAGAAAGCGAAATGACAGGCTTTGCCGATACTACCACAACAATAAAAATATGGGACGGAAACGCTGTCGTTACAAGGAGAGGCAAATATAATATGAAGCTTGCTTACGAAGCAGGGCAAAGAAACCTTTGTCTGTACCCTACACCGTACGGCAAAATCGCCGCCTCTATCTATACCTCAGAGGTTGACTTCAGCTTTTCGGATGCAAGCGGCAGGCTGAGAATTGACTATACACTTGACGCAGATAATGAGAATTTTGTCAAAAATTCTCTCAACATCTCCGTTACTCCGATAAATAACGTTTAGGAAAGGATAGGATTTTACAAATGGATATACAGGAAAAAATGAGAAGTAAAATTTCCGCGGCGATTGCCGCCGCTGTTGAAAAAGCGCAGCAAAACGGTGCTCTGCCGCAGACTGACGCGCCGCTGCAGATTGAGGAGCGCATACGCCTTGAAGTCCCCAAGGACAAGGAGCACGGCGATTTTGCGTGTAACATAGCAATGATGCTTGCAAAGCCTCTGCGCAGCAATCCGCGCGCGATTGCCGAGGAAATCGTCAGCTGTATTGAGCCTGACAGCGATATTGATAAAATTGAAGTTGCAGGCGCAGGCTTTATCAACTTTTATCTTAATTCATCATGGCTTTATGAAGTCTTAAACCAAGTTGAGGTACATGGTGATGATTATGGCAGAATAGACATCGGCAAGGGCAAGCGCGTAATGGTGGAGTTTGTTTCTGCCAATCCGACAGGCCCCATGCATATGGGAAACGCCAGAGGCGGAACTTTGGGCGATTGTCTTGCGGCTGTTCTGGAGCACGCCGGATATGAGGTGACCAGAGAATTTTATATAAATGATGCCGGCAATCAGATTGAAAAGTTCGGAAATTCTCTTAACGCAAGATATATCCAGCAGTTAAATGGTAAGGATGCGATAGAGTTCCCGGAGGATGGTTATCACGGTGACGATATTACTCAGCATGCAAAAGATTTTATTGCTCTGCATGGTGATAAATATCTTGAATGTGACGAAACGGAACGTAAATCAGCTTTAGTTGATTATGCTCTGGAAAAGAACATTACCGCATTAAAAGAGGATTTGGAAAAATACCGTATATTCTATGATGTGTGGTTCAGAGAAAGCACTCTGCATGAATCCGGTGCGGTACAAAATACCATTGACCTGCTGACCGAAAACGGTTATACTTATAAAGAAGACGGCGCGCTGTGGCTTAACTGCGAAAAAATGGGGCTTGAAAAGAATGAGGTTCTTGTACGTCAGAACGGAATACCCACATACTTTGCAGCCGATATAGCATATCACACAAACAAGCTTAAAACCAGAGGCTATGACTGGGCGATAAACGTATGGGGTGCAGACCATCATGGTCACGTTGCACGTATGAAAAAGGCTTTGGATGCAGTAGGAATAGACGGAAGCCGCCTTGATGTCGTCCTTATGCAGTTGGTACGTCTTACCAGAGATGGTGAGGTTGTACGTATGTCAAAGCGTACCGGCAAGGCGATTACCCTGTCTGATTTGCTGGAGGAAATCAGTGTTGACGCTGCAAGATTTTTCTTTAATATGCGCAGCGCCGGAAGCCATCTCGACTTCGACTTGGGACTTGCCGCAGAACAGAGTAACAACAACCCTGTATTCTATGTTCAGTACGCGCATGCCAGAATCTGCAGCATCTTACGGCTTATGGCAGAGGAGGGCGTAAGTGTACGTCCGTTCTCTGAAATTGACGCAAGCCTGCTCAAAGCCGAGGAGGAGCTTGAATTGCTTAAAAAGCTCGGCGATCTTCCCGGCGAAATTGAAAGTGCTGCAAAATCACTTGAGCCTGCAAGGCTTACACGTTATGTCATGGATTTGGCGGCGGTATTCCATACCTTTTATACTGCATGCCGTGTAAAGGTTGAGGACAGAGCCTTAATGGAGGCGCGCCTTAAACTGATAGACTGCACAAGAATTGTACTGAAAAACGTTCTGGCAATGCTTAAAATTACCGCGCCGGAAAGAATGTAAGGAGGCCGCATGAAAAAGCAAGCTGCTGCGTTATTTGCCGCAGGTATTATATTCGGCAGTACCTCTGCCTTTGCGGTAGATCCGTCATTGCTGATAGAAGACGCCGGCTATTATACAGCCAAGCTCTATTACTGTGACGCATACCGCTCTAAGATTGTACTGAAGGATATAAAGCCAACAGGCAGTAACAGCGAAATCAAATCAAAAACCGCTATGGATGCGGAATATACTGAAATTGACATTTCCGGAAACGGAAAGTTTTCTGACGGGGTGGAGATAGAGCCTGTTGAGTTTAACCGCTATGCCGACAGTAATGTCGGTGTAATAATAACGAGAAATGCTTCCGACGGGCTTCGCGTTGTTGCTTTAAGATTTATTTAAAGGAGAAAATACCATGAGGTTGTTTAAAAACACAAAAAGAAAACTGATTTCTCTGACCTGTGCAGCTGTTTTGGCTATCGGCTGTGCTGTTCCTGCCTTTGCTGATGAAGCAAATCAAGGCATAAACAGTGATGTGGCAGTCGGTCTTACGAAAGCTGTAGCAGATCAGCTGATAATGTACGGACGATATGAGAGTATATCAAAGGGTTCGCTTTACGAGGCGGCTCTTAACAAGCTTTTGGAGGAGGATCCGGAAGCTTATGAAACCGCTTTAAAAGGGATGCTGGAATCCATTGACGAACATTCGGAGTATTATACTCCCGAAGAAGGCAAAGAGCTGATGGAGAACATAAGCGGCAGCATCAGCGGAATCGGCGTAACCATTGACTTTATGGACGGAAATGCAAGAATTGCCTCTGTTATTCCGGACACCCCCGCAGAAAAAGCCGGACTACAGGTCGGAGATATTCTGATAAATGCAGACGGTACAGATTTGAGAGGTTTAAATTCAGAAATGATTTTAAACTATGTCCGCGGCGAAATCGGAACAACAGTTCATTTGACTGTTGACCGGAACGGAAATCAGATAGAATTTGACCTTGTACGTGAAACCATTGTCGGCAGAACGTCTGTTACGTCACAGATATTCAATGACGGGGATAAAAAACTGATGTATATTCGTATACACGGATTTATCAGCAATACCGCAGAAAAATTTGCCGAAGCTCTGAGCAGCGCCGATAAAGATGGAATAATAAATCTTATTATAGATGTCCGCAGCAACGGCGGCGGAATTTTTGATCAGGCAATAAACATTGCCGACAATTTTGTTCCGAAGGGCAGCAAAATCACTACCGAGGATCACAAAATCACCTTGCTAAATAAGGTCTATACCGGCACAAAGGTTGACAAAAACAAATATAACATCGTTCTTCTTCAAAATGAATATTCCGCAAGTGCGTCAGAGGTTCTGTCTGCCGCTCTTAAAGAAAACGGTGTTTCATATACGATAGGCACTCTTTCATACGGAAAGGGTACTATTCAGTCGATAAATCAGCTTATGACCGGCGGAATGGTTAAGTATACCTCAGGATTTTATCTTACACCAAACGGAAACAATATAAACGGCGTAGGCATAGAGCCTGATGAAAGCGTTGATAATACAACAAAATCCGTTGATATGTCAAAGTATGCTGACTTTAAATACACAACTGTGTATAAAAACGGTGATAATAGTGATGAAATCAAAACCGCTAAAGAAATGCTCAGCTTTCTTGGCTTGTACTCCGGCGAAATAAATGACGAATTTGACAACGATATGTATTATGCAGTTTATGCATTCCAGAAACAAGTCAAGGTTTTTCCGTACGGAGTAATGGACATAACAACTCAAATACAGCTCCGCAACTATATGGCTACAGTCAAGGTTGAACATGATAATCAGCTTGAAGCCGCATTTGAACACTTTGGAATGAATCTTCCGGAGGAATAAAGGAAATTATATAAAAAGCTGATCATACAAGTGAAAATATTTAATATTGCAAAACGGCGACCTATATGGTCGCCGTTTTGTCTTTCATATACAAAAACAAAAATACTGTTCAACGCCCGTCGACATATTGTCATATTTCGGGCAGATAATATCTGCCCCTACGAATAGCGTATGTATCGTATATTTGTTTGATGCGATAGGGGCGGATATTATCCGCCCGCGAGATAGCGTGTGTATTGTATATTTATTTGATGCGGTAGGGGCGACCCCGTGTGGTCGCCCGTTGCCATGTGATTGCCCGTTTGTATTAAACAGCTTTCCGCATCTGTGCACTGTAGGGGCGGCTGTGTGCATCCGCCCGTATGGTGTGTTGTAATATTACAGCAATGCAACAAGATTTTGCTGAATGTATCATTATTTTTTTCGACAATCCTTATTTATCTTCGACAGTATAAAATTTAGCTATTGGCAAATACTGAAAAAAGGTTCTCAATTAAAGGGAGGGTCTTTTGGATGAATAAGGTTGAAATATGCGGTGTAAATACATCAAAACTTCCGGTTCTGTCTGAAGCGGAAAAAAAAGAATTATTTGAAAAAATACAACAAGGTGACAGACAGGCAAGACATGACTTTATCTACGGCAATCTGCGGCTTGTACTGAGCATACTGCAGCGATTTAACAACCGCGGCGAAAACGTTGATGATTTATTTCAGATAGGCTGTATAGGACTTATAAAGGCGCTTGATAACTTTGATCCGTCACACGAGGTAAAGTTTTCGACCTACGCCGTTCCCATGATTATAGGCGAAATCAGACGTTATTTAAGGGATAATAATTCTATCCGCGTCAGCCGTTCTGTACGCGATACCGCCTACAAGGCATTGTCGGCAAAGGAACGCCTGACCGCCGTCAACGGCAAAGAGCCCACTATTGAAGAAATCTCAAAGGAAATGGAATTGCCGAAAGAAGAAGTTTCCCTTGCACTTGATGCAATACTCGATCCTGTATCTTTGCAGGAACCTGTATATCATGACGGAGCCGATGCAGTCTTTGTAATGGATCAGGTCAAAGACGAAAAAAACATAGATGATTCGTGGCTTGAAAAAATCTCGCTTATGGAAGCAATGAAGCATCTTGGCGATAGAGAACGGCATATATTGAATTTGAGGTTTTTTGAGGGGAAAACCCAAATGGAGGTTGCCAATGAAATCGGTATATCACAGGCACAGGTTTCACGTTTGGAAAAAAGCGCTCTTGGGCATATGCGTAAGTATTTATAAGATTATAACGGGCAGATAATATCTGCCCCTACGGATGGCATGTTTATCGTATATTG